>DUJI01000102.1 GCA_013329855.1 Thermoplasmata archaeon
GGCCCGAGGAGGGCGTCCGCCGCGAGGCCGAGGAGGAGACGGGCGTGCCCATCGTCTTGGATGGTCCGCTCAACGTGTACGTCTCCGGGTTCCCCGGAAAACCCTCGTACACCCTGGGCTTCCTCTTCAAGGGCCACGTGACCTCCGAGGCGTTCCGCGTCAAGCCGGACGAAATCGAGCGTGTGGACTGGTTCACCGTGGACAAGGCGCTCACGCTGACCCGCAACCCGTTCGCGAAGTGGGGGCTCGTGGACTTTTTCCTGCAGTCCGCGGAGGCGAGGCGCGCGTTGCACGTGAAGCGGCACGGGCTGTCGGACCGCGCGGAGCGAGCCGTGCGGCCCACGGTCTTCCTGGACCGCGACGGCGTGATCAACCGCGGGCGACGCGGCTACGTCCGGACGCCCGAGGCCTTCGAGTTCCTGCCCGACGCCATCCAAGGGATGAAACGGCTCCAGGATGCGGGATGGCGACTCGTCATCGTGACGAACCAGGACATGATGGGCTGGAAGCTCGTCCCGGAGCGGCAGCTCCGGCGGATCCACGAGGCCATGCTGAAGGGACTCCGCAAGGAGGGCGTGTCGCTCGCGGAGATTTACTTCTGCCCGCACCACGTCCTCTCGGACTGCGCGTGCCGCAAGCCGCGCCCGGGCATGCTCCTCGCCGCCGCGCGAGACCTCGGCGTCCACCCGCGGGAGGCCTGGATGGTCGGAGACAAGGTCCTCGACCTCGAACTCGGCCGGGCTTTCGGCTGCCGCGTTGCGTGGGTCGGTCCCAAGGAGTGGCGCGCCCGGTTCGCCCGAGAGGCCGCCGCGTGGCGGCCCGACGTGGTCGCGGACGGCCTGTTGCCCGCGGCCCAGTCCATCGTCCGCCGGAGCGCCCGGATGGATCCGCGCGACGTGTGACGCGGACTCGGGCCCGAACCGTCCGAGGCCGGGATCGGTCGAGACCGTTGGCGCTCTCGGACAGTCGCACCCCGTGTGCCGAGCCCTAGCCGGGCGGCAGGGGCGACCCCCGCCGCTCGGGAATGCGACCCTGGACGATGCGGGCCCAGGCCACGTAGGCCGCTCCGGCCGCCAAGAGGTCCGGGAGGATGTCCAGGAGGCGCAGGGAGTTGAGCTGGTTGTCGAGGGCGATCAGCGGTCCCAGGTCCGGCGGGCTGCCGACGAACGCGCTGGCCACGGCGTTCCCGAGCTGACCCGTGATGACCGCCCACACCACGCCGAGGATCACGAAGGACGAGACGAAGGACGCCCAGATCAGAATCTTCCCGGGCAGGTCGAGCAACGCCCAGAGGAAAAGGACGGTCGCCAGTCCCGAGAAGATGCCGACGATTACCGAACCGATGAGGAAACCGTCGAATGCGCTCACCACGGCGGACGCCGCCTCGGTGGCCGGAAGGGAGGCCGCGGTCTCGATGGAGCTCAGGAAGGACCCCGCCAGGAGGAACGCGCCGACCAGCCCGATCACGTACAGGACGATGGCAATCAGGACGTTCCTCTCATGAGCTGCACCGAACGCTTGGCGCCCCAGGATGACGAGGATCGCGCCGATGAGGACGAGGAGCCCGCCGAGGATGGAGATGACCGGGATCCAGCCGATCGCGGAGCCGGCGGCGAGCAGGAGAACGCCCGTCCTCGTCCGGTCGACCTCTCGCCGGCGGGCATAGCTGACTGGGGTGCCCGTGGTCCAGGGTGGGTAGCTGGCAGCCGCAGGCGGGAGCACAGTCGTCGGCGTGCCGACCGAGAATCCGCGGTACGCCGCGCCGGAGAGGGGCGTGCCGCAATAGGGGCAGAAGGCAAAGCTCGCATCCGGCGTCCTCCCGCACCTCCGGCACGTCACCGTGGAAGCCAGGCCGTTCCCTCCGCGGCCGACGATGAGTTCCTGACGCCAAAAACATTGTGTGGCCGCGCCGTCCGGGAGCCCGCGTTCCACACCGCACGTCGACCGCAAACTCTTATCCCCTCGGCCCCTTGGGGCGTGGGCAGGTGACCCGGATGGTCCAGGAGTACGGCCTCTTCATCCACGGGAAATGGCGGGCGTCCAAGGGGAAGCGGTTCGAGACCCGGAACCCCGCCACGGGCGAGGTCCTCGCCACGTTCCCCCTGGCGACGGCGGACGAGGTGAACGCGGCGGTGAAGGCCGCGAAGGATGCGTTCGAGGGATGGCGAAAGACGCCCGCCCCGCGTCGCGGGGAGATCCTCCTGGAGGCCGCCCGGATCCTGAAGCGCAAGAAGGAGGAGCTGGGCCGCATCGTGACGTCCGAGATGGGCAAGGTCATCGCCGAAGGACGAGGCGACGTCCAAGAGGCCATCGACTTCTACACGTACGCCGCGGGCGAGGGACGGCGCATGTTCGGGGAGACGGTCCCGTCCGAGCTGCCGAACAAGATGTGCATGACCCTGCGGATGCCTGTCGGCCCGGTCGGCCTGATCACTCCGTGGAACTTCCCCGTGGCCATCCCGGGATGGAAGAGCGGGGCCGCGTTGATCGCCGGTTGTCCCATCGTGTTCAAGCCGTCCTCCCTGACGCCCCTCTGCGCGGCGAAGTTCGTGGAGTGCCTCGACGAGGCGGGCTTCCCGCCCGGCGTGGTCAACATCGTGCCCGGCTACGGCACCACGGCCGGCCAGTACATGGCCGAGCACCCGGGAATCAACAAGATCGCCTTCACGGGCGGCGTGGACACCGGGAAGCATGTCTACGAGAGCGCCGCGAAGAAGATGATCAAGGTCGGTCTCGAGCTCGGCGGCAAGAACGCGATCATCGCCATGGACGACGCGAACGTGGAACTCCTCATGGACGGCGTCATGTTCGGCGCGTTCGGCACCGCGGGCCAGCGATGCACGGCGACGTCTCGCCTGATCGTCCACGAGAAGCTGTACGACCAGGTGGTCGACGAGCTCGCGGAGCGGGCCGAGAAGCTCCGCATCGGCAACCCCATCGACGAGAAGACGGACATGGGCCCCGTGGCCTCTGCCGACCAGGAGGCCAAGGTCCTCGAGTACATCGGCATCGGGAAGCGGGAGGGCGACCAGCTCCTGACCGGCGGGAAGAAGCTTGCGGGCGGCCCGTACGACCGGGGCTTCTTCATCCAGCCCACCGTGTTCGCGGTGAACCGCAAGAAGCGTCTCGCCCTGGAGGAGATCTTCGGCCCCGTCCTGAGCGTCCTCAAGGCGAAGGACTACGAAGACGCAGTCGCCATCGCGAACTCCGTCCGGTACGGGCTGTCCTCCAGCATCTACACGAACGACCTGCGGTGGGCCTTCCGGGCCATGCAGGACCTCGAGGCGGGCATCACGTACGTGAACGCGCCGACCATCGGCGCGGAGGTCCAGCTGCCCTTCGGCGGCACGAAGGAGACCGGACCCACGGACACGCGGGAGGCCGGGACGACCGCCCTCGAGGAGTTCACGTACTGGAAGACGGTCTACGTGGACTACTCGGGCCGCCTGCAGAAGGCCCAGATCGACACGGCGAAGCTCGTGGGCGAGTAGGCCGCTCGCGGGCCTTCAGCCGCCCGCTCCTCCCATGACGTCCTTGCTCGGCGCGGTCAGGTGCTTCGGGTCGAGGACCTTCTCGGCCTCCTCCTTGGTCAGGAGGCCCTTCTCGACCACGATCTCCTTCACGGACTTCCCGGTCCGCCCGGCCTCCTTGGCGATCTCCGCGGCCTTCTCGTAGCCGATGATCGGGTTCAGCTTCGTCGAGATCGCGGGGCTGGACTCCGCGTACTTCAGGAGGAGGTCCACGTTGGCCGTGATCCCGTCGATGCACTTGTGCGCGAACACCTTGGCCACGTTGGACAGGAGCTCGATGTTCTGCTGGAGCCGCTGGGACATCACGGGCATCATCGTGCAGAGGTCCAAGTTGGAGTGCGTGTTCGCCACGCCGATCGCGACGTCGTTGCCCATGACGGTCACAGCGACTTGCATGACCGCCTCGGGGATGACCGGGTTCACCTTGCCGGGCATGATGGACGACCCGGGCTGGATCGCGGGCAGGTTGATCTCCCGGAGGCCCGTGTGGGGACCCGAGGACAGCCACCGCAGGTCGTTGGCGATCTTGAGCGTGGAGACCGCGACGGTCCGGATCGAGCCGCTCACCTCGACCAGGGCGTCCTGGGCCATCTGGGCCTCGAAGTGGTTGTCCGCGACGCGGAACTTCGCGTTGGTCGCGCCGCCGATCTTCTCCACGACGCGTCCGGGGAAGTCGGGGTGGCTGTTGATCCCCGTGCCCACCGCGGTCCCGCCGATGGCGAGCTCCGTGAGGGACGCCCGGGACGCGGTCACGCGGCGGATGCCGTGGTCGATCTGGCTCTGGTATCCGGAGAACTCCTGACCCAGGCGGATGGGCGTCGCGTCCATGAGGTGGGTGCGTCCCGACTTGACCACGGGGTCGAACTCCTTCGCCTTCCGCGCGAGGCTGTCCTCGAGCTCCCGGAGCGCGGGGAGCAGGTCCTGGTCGATCGCGATGACCGCGGCCACGTGGATGGCCGTCGGGATCACGTCGTTGGACGACTGCCCCATGTTCACGTGGTCGTTCGGGTGGATGGACCCCTTCTCGCCCAGCGCGGTGCCCAGGATCTCGTTGGCCCGGTTCGCGATGACCTCGTTCGCGTTCATGTTGGTCGACGTGCCGCTTCCCGTCTGGTAGATGTCCAGGGGGAACTGATCGTCCAGCTTCCCGTCCATGACCTCCTGGGACGCCTGGACGATCGCCTTGCCGAGCTTGGAATCCAGGAGCCCGAGCTCCATGTTCGTCTGGGCGGAGGCCATCTTGATCAGGCCCAGTGAGTAGATGAACCGCCGGCCGAAGCGGATCCCGCTGATGGGGAAGTTCTCGATCGCGCGCTGCGTCTGGGCGCCCCAATAGGCGCTCTTGGGAACCTTGAGCTCCCCGAGGAAGTCCTTCTCCGTACGATACTCTGTCATGACGAGCCCCGCGATTCCGACAGGGGACAGCCCGTATTAACCTTGCCCAGTCGCGGGGGGAAATATGTATTCCACGGGCCGAGGGTTCATGCTCCTCGCGGCCGCCTCGGGACGCGAGGCGGAGCGGCGTGCGTACGATTTCCACGGATCAGGTCCGGCAGACGGTCCGCGACCTGTACAAGCAGGCCTGCGTCGTGATCAATCCCGAGCTCAAGGCCGCCTTCGCCAAGGCGGCTCAGGAGGAGCCCTCGCCCCAAGGTCGCGAGATTCTGTCCATGCTCGTGGCCAACTCCGAGCTGGCCCAGCGGGAGAACCTCCCCATGTGCCAGGACACGGGGATCGCCGTGGTCTTCCTGGAGCTCGGCGAGGACGTCCGGTTCGACCAACCCGGTCTCCTGGAGGCGGTGAACCAGGGCGTGCGCGAGGCGCACAAGGAGCAGTACCTCCGCGCCTCCCTCGTGAAGGACCCCCTGCGCCGCGGGAACACGGGCGACAACACGCCCGCCATGGTCCACCTGGACCTCGTCCCCGGGGACCACCTGAAGATCGTCGTGGGGGCCAAGGGGACGGGCGCGGAGAACATGTCCAAGACGAAGATCATGAGCCCCTCCGCCGGCGTCGAGGGCGCCAAGCAGTTCCTCCTGGAAACCGTGAAGGCCGCCGGGCCGAACGCGTGCCCGCCCCTCGTCCTCGGCATGGGATCGGCGGTAACTTCGAGGAGGTCACGCTCCTCGCGAAGCGGGCCCTGTACCGTCCCCTGGGGGCGCCGAACCAGGACCCCTACTATGCCAATCTCGAGAAGGAATGGCTCGCGGCCGTGAACCGACTCGGCGTGGGCCCGCAGGGTCTTGGGGGCGGCACGACCGCCCTCGCCCTGCACATCGAGGCGAAGCCCTGCCACATCGGCGCCCTGCCCGTGGCCGTGAACATCGACTGCCACGCGCACCGCCACAAGGAGGCGATCCTGTGAGCGACGCGATCGAGCTGCGGCCCCCGCTCAAGGACGCGGACGTCGCCTCCCTGAAGATCGGGGACCGCGTCGTCATCCGCGGCACGATCTACGGCGCACGGGACGCAGCGCACAAGAAGATGGTCGAGTTGCTGGACCATGGCCAGCCCCTCCCCGTGGACCTCCACGGCGGCATCCTGTACTACGTCGGGCCGACGCCCGCCCCGCCCGGCCGGGCCATCGGGGCCGCGGGGCCCACGACGTCCCTCCGGATGGACGCCTACGCGCCGCGGATGTACGAGTACGGCGTCAAGGCCACTATCGGGAAGGGCTATCGCAACCAGGCCGTGATCGACAGCCTCGTGAAGCACAAGGCCGTCTACCTGATCGCGGTGGGAGGCCTCGGCGCCACGCTCTCGGGCTGCATCAAGGCCGCGAAGGTCATCGCCTACCCCGAACTCGGCACGGAGGCTCTGTGGGAGTTCCACGTGGAAGACTTCCCCGCCATCGTCGCGAACGACTCCCAGGGGCGGGACGCGTACAAAGAGGGCCAAGAGGTCTGGGCCAAGAAGCTCGCCGTGGCCTGACCTCCATTCCCACGGACGCTCCTTCCGGTCCACACACCCGAAATCCCCGCGGGGCGGGTGCGCGCCTGTCACTGCAGGCGATGACAAGCCCTCATATAATCCCGTTATATTGGTCCCCGCACACGAGCACGTGGGGGAAGCGCAAGTGCACAGCAGTACGCGGGCCAATCCTGTGGTCGAAGAGGACCGGACCTGCCCGGAATGCAACAGCGACCATCTCGTGCTAGACTATACGCGCGGCGAACTCGTCTGCGACTCCTGCGGCCTCGTCGTCCGCGACACGACGATCGACGAGGGCCCGGAGTGGTCCGCCTACTCCGTCGAGGAGAACGACCGGCTCGCGAGGACGGGAGCGCCGCGGAGCTACGTGGCCGGCTCGTCGGGACTGACCACGGTCATCCCGCTGGCCAACAAGGACGCCCGGGGGAACACGATCCCGCTCCGAGAGCGGGAGAAGTTCTACCGGATGCGGAAGCTCCAGCGCCACTCGGGCCACTCCCGGCCCGGCGAGCGGAGCCTGCCCGAGACGATCCGTGCCCTGGACCGCGTGGCCTCCCTCATGGGCCTCCCGCGGCCCGTGAAGGACGAGGCCGGGTTCATCTGCAAGAAGGCCCTGGAGAAGGGCCTCGTGCGCGGGCGCTCCATTGAGGGGATCGTGGCCGCCGCGGTGTACGCCGCGTGCCGCATCGACGGCGTGCCGCGGACTCTGGACGAGCTCCAGCAGGTGACCGGGGTGCGGAAGAAGACAATCGGCAAGGCGTACGGCGCCCTGCTCCGGACGCTGACCTTGCGCGTGCCGCCGTCCCACCCGGGCGACTACCTGAGCCGGTTCTGCTCTAAGCTGGGGCTGAGCAACAACGTCCAGACGGAGGCCCTCAAGATCCTCAAGGAGCTCGAGAAGGTGGACAACTCGATGTCCCTGTCCCCCTCGGGAACCGCCGCGGCCGCCATCTACCTCGCGTCCCTGTCCTGTGGGGAGCGTCGGCCGCAGAAGGCCATCGCCAAGGTCGCGGGCGTGAGCGAAGTGACCCTCCGGAACCGCTTCCAGTTCATGGACGAGTTCATGCAGCAGCTCACGCTGCCACGGGGTCGCGCGCCAAAGGTTGCCATGCCGAAGGATCCGTGAGCCCGCTCGTCCCTCCCGAGGAAGCGCCGTCGCGCCCGCGGCATGCGGCACATAAAGATGTGACAAAAGCTTTGTAAGGCGCGACCATGTGCGTTAGGCCCAGGGACGAGTGCCAACGATGGTAAAGCGGAGCTTCCCTCCGGCCCAGCCGGAGACGGTTCACATGCAGATGCCCCCCTCGTGGAGGACCCCGGGGTCCGCACCCGTTCCCACCGTGTCTCGAGCGTTGTGATCCAATGACCGCGAAGGCCCATCGGGTGAATGACCTCTCTTGGATGATCGGCGGACCCCAGGGGAGCGGCGTCGACTCGTCCGCGAACACGTTCGCGAGGGCGTGCGCCCACGCGGGGGTGAACGTCTTCGGCAAGCGGGAGTACTACTCCAACATCAAGGGCGAACACTCCTACTTCACGGTCCGATGCTCCTCGGGCACCGTGCGCTCCCACGTGGACGAGATCCACATCCTCGCGACCTTCGACGCGGAGACCGCGTTCCGGCACATCCGCGAGGTCGTGGACGACGGGGCGATCATCTACGATCCCAGCCTCACGAAGACCAAGATCTCCGACATTCCCACCCTGGAGCAGCGCCTCAAGGGCGAGCTGAAGACCTACCTGATCGCCCGTGGCGTGGGGGAGACCCTGGACGACCTGCTGACGACCGCGAAGCAGCGCGGCGTGACCCTCATCCCGGTCCCCTACAACGACATCCTGGAGCAGGTCGCCGACGAGTTCCATGTCGACGCGTTGAGCAAGATCGCGCGGATGATCAACATGCTCGCCGTCGGCGCATCCTTCGGCGTGGTCGGACTCGACTTCGACTTCACCGGGAAGGCCCTGAACGACGTGTTCCGTTCGAAGAAGGCCACCGTGGACATGAACGCCTCGGGCGCGCGGAAGGCCTACGAGATTGGCAAGGCCCTGGCCCCCGATTTCAGTTACCGCCTCCAGGTCATCCCGCGAAAGGAACCGCGGCTCTTCCTCTCGGGAAGCCAGGCGGGCGCCCTGGGGAAGCTGTACGGCGGCCTCCGCGTGCAGACGTACTACCCGATCACCCCCGCCTCGGACGAGAGCGAGTACCTCGAGGCCAACGAGGTCCTCGACCTGAACGGGCACGGCGCGCCGGAGATGGAAGACTCCGCGTTCGTCAAGGAGAAGGGCGGGTCCGTCCTCGTGGTCCAGACGGAGGACGAGATCGCGGCGATCACCATGGCCATCGGCGCCGCCCTGACCGGCGCCCGGTCCGCCACGGCGACGTCGGGTCCCGGCTTCTGCCTCATGATGGAAGGCATCGGGTACTCCTCGATCAACGAGGTCCCCGTGGTCATCACCCTGTACCAGCGGGCGGGACCCAGCACGGGCATGCCCACGCGCCACGAGCAGGGCGACCTCCGCTTCGCGCTCCACGCGGGGCACGGCGACAGCCCGCGGATCCTGCTCGCCTCGGGGGACTTCGAGGAGATGATCCGCGACGGCCTCCTGGCGTTCAACTACGCGGAGCGCTACCAGATGCCCGTCATCCACATGGTCGACAAGGCGCTCGCGAACAACAGCGCCACGATCGCCGCACCCGACCTCTCCGACCTGAAGATCGACCGCGGCCGCCTGGTGACGGACGACAAGGCGTACGGCCCCGAGCATCCCTACCACCGGTTCGAGCTCGGGGAGAACCCCGTGTCCCCGCGCGCGGTGATCGGCCAGCGCGGCACCCTGTTCTGGAACACGGGCGACGAGCACGACGAGCGAGGACACATCACGGAGGACCCCGTGCTGCGAGACCTCATGATGGAGAAGCGGGAGGCCAAGCTCGAGCTCGCGTCGAAGGAGATCCCGGACTCCGTGAAGTTTCACTACTTCGGCCCGAAGGACGCGGAGACCGTGATCGTGAGCTGGGGGTCGACCAAGGGCCCCATCCTGGACGCCCTGGACCGCCTCCATGCGGAGAAGGAGTCCGTCGGCTTCCTCCAGATGCGGCTCCTGAACCCCTTCCCCTCGGAGGCCGTCATGACCCTCCTGGCCCGGGCGAAGCGCCGCGTGGACATCGAGATGAACTTCAGTGCGCAGCTCGCGGGCCTGATTCGGGAGCGGACGGGCGTGGACATGACCCACTTGGTCGTGAAGTACAACGGCCGTCCCATGTCCAACAACGAGGTCCACGACGCGGTCAAGGCGATCATCCACGGCCAGGTTCCCCACAGGACGGTGTTGACCCATGGCGCTTGAACAGGTGCTCAAGGCGGCGGACTACGCAACCGAGGTCCACAACGACTGGTGCCCCGGCTGCGGCGACTTCGGCATCCTTCGGTCGATCTACCGGGCGCTCGCCGCCATCGGCCGACCGCGCGAGAACACCGTGTTCATCTCCGGCATCGGCTGCTCCAGCCGCTTCCCCTACTACATGAACACCTACGGC
>DUJI01000292.1:0-2027 GCA_013329855.1 Thermoplasmata archaeon
GGCCACGGTGAAGAAGAAGGGGAACGAGGCCCTGTTCGAGTCCCTGTCCAAGATCCTCCGCGAGAGCGTCATCGCGGTCCAGGGGACCGTCCAGCCCAACCCGCAGGTGCGGAACGGCTGGGAACTCCTGGCCTCCCGGATCGACGTGCTGAGCGCCTCCGCGGCCCCCCTCCCCCTCCCGGTGGCCGACAAGGTCGGCGCAGAGATGGACACCCGGTTCGACAACCGCTTCCTGGACCTCCGCAAACCCGAGCACCGCGCGACCTTCGCCGTCCGCTCCGCCGTCCTCGCGGCGCTCCGCGAGCACCTCGCGGCCCAAGGATTCGTCGAAGTCCACACGCCCAAGCTCGCGGGTGCCGGGGCCGAGGGCGGCGCGACCCTCTTCGAGACGACCTACTTCGGCCGGAAGGCGTACCTGAGCCAGAGCCCCCAGCTCTACAAGCAGATCCTCATGTCCACGGGCCTCGACCGCGTCTACGAGATCGCCCCCGCCTTCCGCGCGGAGCCCTCGGACACGGTCCGCCACGTCACCGAGTTCACGTCCTTCGACGCGGAGGTCTCCTGGATCGAAAACCAGGAGGACGTCTTCCGCCTCCTCGAGGGCACGGTGGCCCACGCGATCGAGCGCGTCCGCGCCGAGGCGAAGGACGCACTGGCGCTCCTCCATGCGGATCCCAAGGTCCCCCGGCTCCCCCTCCGCCGGCTCCCCTACGCCGAGGCCCTGGAGATCCTCCGCAGTCGCGGCAAGCACGTGCGGGACGGCGCCGACATCGATACGGAGGGCGAGAAGCTGATCGGTTCGGCCCTCGCGGAGGAGGGGCACGAACTCTACTTCCTCACGGAGTACCCGACGTCGATCAAGCCCTTCTACATCATGTCCAAACCCGACGAGCCGGACTTCTCGTTCTCCTTCGACCTGGAGTACAAGGGGGACGAGATGGCCTCGGGCGGACAGCGAGAGCACCGCTACGACGTCCTCGTGGCCAAGATGCGGGAGAAGGGGCTGAACCCGGACGGCTTCGAGTTCTACCTCAAGGCGTTCCGGTACGGCATGCCGCCCCACGGCGGATGGGGATTCGGGATCGACCGTTTCGTGCAGAAGCTCCTCGACCTGTCGAATATCCGCGAGGCCATCCTGTTCCCGAGGGACCGCGTGCGGCTCGTACCTTGAGAAATCGAAGCAAGGTTTAGTAGTCCGCGGCGCGTTGTCCCTTCCAACGTGGCGGGGAGATCCGATGAAGGAGTTCCGAGTTTTCGTGGCGGACCGTCCGGGAGAACTGGCGCGCGTTACGGAAGCCCTTTCCGCGGCCGCGGTGAACATCCGCGCGATCGCGAGCGAGTCGAAGCACGACGCCTCCTTCCTCCGCGTCGTCACGCAGGACGTGGCGACGACGGAGAAGGCCCTGACCAACGCGGGCCTCAAGTATGAACTCAACGAGATTCTCAACCTGGAGCTGCTCGACCGGCCCGGGGAGCTCGCCAAGGTCTCCCGGCGGCTGGCCCGCGGCGGCATCGACGTCCACTCGATCTACATCCTGGGCTCCAAGAACGGCCGGACGGAGATCGCGCTCGTCGTGGACAACATGGAGAAGGCGAAGGCCGCGCTGAAGTGAGGTCGCGGCGGCTGCGGTCTCGTGGGTGGGCATGACACGACCACATCGCCGCGCCGCCCGCCCCGGGAAGCGACACTTTCACGCACCTCACGGAAAGGGTACTCCCTCCCCGAGGCATCCACCCCGAGGACCTCGTGGCGGCAAGATTAAGAACCCCGCGACCGTTGTCGGACAACTGTCAGCGCGGAAGGAGCGGGATGGGACCGTGGCGGTAGCTCGTGGGCGTTCTCGCGACCTGGCCCCCGTCCCGGAAGCCGCTGCAGTGCGGCCGACCGCTTCGCTCGAGACCCGAGCGATCCGCACGGACACGGTGATCAGCTTCCTGGTCCACGGCCTCCCGATCCCGCAGGGCTCGACCCGCGCGTGGGTCGTCAATGGCAAGCCGATCATCACGAGTTCCGCGAAGGGCCTGAC
>DUJI01000292.1:2036-2638 GCA_013329855.1 Thermoplasmata archaeon
GCCGGAGGCAACGGATCGGGCGGCAATAATGGAGCAGAGTACGCGATCGTGGAGTTCAGGCTGAGCGCGACGGGCGATTACACCGGCGGCATCACGGGCTATCCCGCCACGGAGCCCGCGAGCGGGCACAAGCTCGACACGAGCTCCGCGGCCGTCAACAAGTACCGCGGGCTACTCGGCATGGAGCACGCGAACTTCAAGGCCTGGCTGCACTCGAACAACCCTGCGATGCAGGTCGTTTCGGACTACGACCTCACCCTGAACGGGGTCGCGGTGGCCCTGAACGGCCAGTCCTGGAACAGCTTGGCGAACGGCCCGGACGTGGTCCGGGTGACGCCGGACTGGATCTACTACCCGAGCATGGACGTCTCCGTGCCCCTCGTGCACGCGCCCGAGGTCTGGAGCATGCTGGGCGCGGACCCGTTCGGTGAGGGCACCCTGCCGGACTACGGCGGGATCCACGTGGGGCTCATCGACTCCGGCATCGACGACACGCATCCCTTCATCGCGTCCTGCCGGGCACCCGGTAGCATCCCGCATGACGTCTTCTTCAGCGGCGCAGGTCTGTACGACGCGAGCCGCCTGCTCGACAACACACACGG
>DUJI01000004.1 GCA_013329855.1 Thermoplasmata archaeon
CGCACACGCTGACCGCGTCCAGGGGTTCCTTCAGGAGCGCGCGGTAATCGGGGAAGAAGCTCGTCGTGAACCGGTTCGATGCGGCGCCGCCCGCCTTGACGTCCGGGTCGGCGACGCCGACCAGGTCCGCGATCTCGGAGTACACGCGGGCGTGGTTCGCGCCCATGGCGCCCACGCCGATCACGCCGACCCGCATGGCCACGGGCGCGAGTATGGAGGCGCGGGATATAAACGCGCGGCGCGCCGAGGCCCGCGGGCGAAGCCTTCATATCGCCCCGCCGCTTCGGCGAGGGCGAGGGCCATGGCGGTCGATCCCGTCTGCGAGAATCCGGTCAACCCGCACAACGCGTACTGGATGATCTGGTACAAGGGCACCCCGTACTACTTCTGCTCCGAGGAGTGCCAGCTCGCCTTCGACCGCAAGCCGGAGCACTTCCGGCAGCTCGTCCTCGACCGGCGGCAGAAGGAAGCCGTGTACTGAGCCGCCCTCTCCGACGAGTTGGCCGGATGCCGATGCGTCACTCGTAGCTCCGGAGGGCCTCGGCCGGAGGCATCCTCGCCGCGCGGATGGCGGGGCTCGCGGTCGCCACGACGGCGCCCACGAACGCGACGGAGCTCAGGAGGATCAGCCGGTCCCAGGGGATCGAGAAGAACCCGACGTCCGCGAAGAACTTGAGGTACAGGTCGTAGGACAGGGCGATCCCCAGGGCGTCCCCGACGGCGATCCCCGTGACCGCGATGAACATGAGCTCGAGGAGGAAGGACGCGAGGATCATGGACTTCCGGAAGCCCAGGGCGCGGAGGGCGCCCGTCTCCGTGCGGCGCTCGACCACGTTCCGCATGGTGATCACGCCGAGGCCCGCGATCCCGACAATCAGGCCGAGGGCCAGATACGCCTCCAGGAGGTTGAAGACGCCCGAGATGATGTCCGTGATCTGGCTCACGAGGCTGTTCAGGTTCAGGGCCAGCATGCCCGCCCAGATGAACGCTCGGTCCAGCTCGTGCGCGACGGCCGTGGCGTCCGCTCCGGCCGTCACCTTGACGTAGAAGATGGAGGGCGCCTCCACGTGGTAGGCCGTCCGCACGGTGTCCCATCCGACGAACAGCCCGGGCACGAACTGCTCGTAGAGGATTCCGATGAGCTTCACGTAGCCCACCGCGCCCGCGGAGCTACCGAAGTACAGGACGTCGCCCACCTTCGCGCTGAACGTGAAGAATCCACCACCGCCGAAGCCCATCCCGACGCCGCCGGGGACGACGCTCCCGTCCGCGATCGCGAGATGGGGATCCGACTCGAGGGCCTGCCAAGCCGCCGCGGGCGTGGTGTAGTTCGGATCGAGGGACTGGAACTCCAGCGGGATGGACGCGTTCACCCACTCCGTGGGGACGGTCAGCAAGGTCGTATTGTGCAGGGCTCCCGACATGGTCGCGTTGAACGAGGTCTGCGTCCTCGCCGAGGAGAGCCCGTGGATCTCGCTGATGTTCTGGGACAGCATGGAGCTGTTGGCGATCGTGCCCGTCAGGTTGGAGAGGGGAACCGGGGCGCGGGTGTTCCCGATCAGGTCGTAGCCCCCGCTCTGCCGCACGACGGTCGTCGTGATGCTCGAACCGATGATCCCCTGGATCCCGGACATCGTGGCGATCGTGAACATGATCAGGGCGATCGTGGCCAGGGTGGTCCCCGTCCGGAACTTCTTGTTCATCGGATAGGCGACCGCGGTGCGGATCACGGGGCGCCAGGTGCGCCTCCGCCCGATCCGGGTGGCGACCCAGATGAGGACCTCGCTGTTGAACATGACCAGGAGGAGCGCGCCGAAGACGGCCAGGAGGCCCACCGCGACGAACACGTCGATGTTCGTGTCCGAGCTCGTGATGGGCTTGTCCGGGAGCAGGAGCCACACGAGGAGGAAGGCACCCGCGGCAGTGAACGCCACCCGCGGCGTCACGACGTTCCGGAGCAGGATGGCGAGGCCCACGGCCAAGCTCGCGGGGCCCACGTCCTGGAACAGGACGTCGCTCCGCACGACGGCCGCCACGGTCAGGGCGGCCCCGAGGACGGAGAGCAGCCCTCCGAGGGCCAGCTGCCATTTCGTGGAGCGGTGCTCCACGGGCTCCGGGATGTCCCGGATGGCCCGGACGATGTTGAGCTTGGAGACCCTCCAGGAGGCCAGGAGGATGGTCGCCATGGTGATCAGGAAGCCGATGGCGAAGCCGCGGATCAGATCCAGGTCCGTCCAGGTGAGGACGAACTGCACGCCGCCGAACAGCCGCGCGGGGAAGATCAGCGTGAAGGCCCAGAGGATGACGCCCGCGATGAGGAGCCCCACGAACGTGCCGACGGCCGCGGACAGGAGGGCGTAGGCGAGTCCCTCCGCGACGAAGCTCTGGACGAGGTGGCTGCGGCGCATGCCCAGGGCGCGGGCCACGCCCATCTCCCCCTTGCGCTCCTCCGCGAGCATGACGAAGATGTTGATGATCAGGAGGACGCCCGCGATGATCGTGAAGGAGCCCAGGAGGAGGAAGATCTGGCTCAGCATGTCCACGTTCTGCGTGGCCTGGGTGACCTGGTCCTCCTTCACGTTGGAGATGCTGAGGCCCAAGCCCGAAGGAAGGTGGGCCGTGAGCTGCGTGTCCACCGCGCCGGACCGCAGGTAGCCCTGGGTCGTCCCGCCGACGTTGGCCACGATGATCATGTTGATGGTCTGCGGCACGGGCTGGAACGGCAGGGCGAAGGCGGCTTGCACGGTCTCCAGGGACGCGAACAGGTTCGGGTTCCCGCCGTACGCCCCGCGGCCGGAGTCCAGGACGATGTCCGTCACGGTGAGCACGAGCGGGTGCACGGCCCCCGCGGGGAAGACGGTCAGGTGGTCTCCCACCTGGGCCTCCGTGTCGTTCACGTAGGCCTGGTTCACGATGACCTGGCCCGCGGTGAGGCCCGCGCCGTCCCACAGGGTGCCGTCCGGACGGACGAAGGTGCCGAAGTCGTACGTCGCGTTGAATCCGATGAGCGCGCCCGTCGGTTCCAGGAGCTGGGTGTTCGTGTCCAGGCTCGCGGCGCTCACGACGTACCGCGGCGCCAGGCCGGCCACCGCGGGCATCGCGCCGTTCGTCCAATTGTCGTGGAGCCCCTGAAACACGGAAAGGTTGAAGGGCGCCCGTCCCAGGGTCGCGCTGGGCACGGTGATCG
>DUJI01000272.1 GCA_013329855.1 Thermoplasmata archaeon
TCCGGAAGGACGGGACCTCCCTGTACACCACGCGGGACATCGCCTACCATCTGGACAAGATGGCGCGGTGCGACGTCGCCATCAACGTCCTCGGGGAGGACCAGAAGCTCACGTTCCAGCGGCTCAAGGCGGCCTTCCAGCTCATGGGGATCAACTGGGCCCCGGAGACCGTGTTCTACGCCTTCGTGAGCCTGCCCGAGGGGAAGATGTCCACCCGGAAGGGCATCGTGGTGAACCTGGACGACCTGATCGACGAGGCCGTCGACCGAGCCTACGCGGAGGTGTCTAAGCGCCGCGAGGACCTGCCCGAGGCCCGGAAACGGGAGATCGCCGAGTTCGTCGGCATCGGCGCGGTCCGGTACAACATCGTCCGGGTGCAGGCCGAGAAGCGGATCGTCTTCAAGTGGGAGGAGGCCCTCAACTTCGAGGGGAACTCGGCTCCGTTCCTGCAGTACGCCCACGCGCGCGCCTGCGGCATCCTGGGCAAGGCCGGCGCGCGGACGCCGGGGGACGCCGGCCTCCTCGTCCATCCGCAGGAGCAGCTCTTGCTCCGTCGGATCGCCAAGTTCCCCTCCGAGGTCCGCGACGCCGCGACGAGCCGCCGCGTCCACGGTGTGGCCACGTACGCTGCGGAGCTCGCGGCCCAGTTCAACCAGTTCTACCGGGACTGCCCCGTCCTCACCGCGGAGTCCCGCGAGCTGCGCGCGGCGCGGCTCGACCTGGTGGCCGCGTCCCAAGTCGTCCTGCGGAACGCGCTGGACGGGCTGGGCCTCACGGCGCCGCGGGAAATGTGAGAAAACGACGAAGACAAAAGGGTAAAGGGAAGAGGAGCGCCGTCACAGGCGCTTCTTCTCTTCCTTGGCTTCCTTCTGCTTCCGGGGCTTCTCCTTGCCGCCCTCGGCCTTCCCGCCCTTCTCGCCGCGGCGGAGGCGCATGGGCTGCCAGTCGCCCGCCTTCACCTTGCGGCGGTAGTACATGGCGAAGATGACCACGAGGAAGACGCCCACGATCGCCCCGACGATGGCGTAGTTCACCCAGGCCGGCTGGTTCACGACGATGTACAGGGTGGCCGAGTTCTCCGACGTGCGCACGGTGTAGGGCTCGTTCTGGTCCCAGACGGTCACGCCCAGGGTCTTGTTGCCCTGACCGACGACCGTGACCGTGATGCGGAGCGTCACCGTGGAGCCCGACGCGATCACCTGGCTCGGAAGGGCGTTGCCATTCGCGTCCACCATGGTCCAGCTCGGCGACAGGGACGTCCCGCTTTCCGAGACCGAGACGGTCACCTGGCTGGCCTGACCCCGGTTGGGCTTGTTGGTCACGTTCAGCGTGATCGTGATCGTCGCGCCGCTCTCCGGTTGGCTGTTGTCCACCTTCGCGGTGCCCGGGTTGATGTACAGGTCGGGATGCCGGGACCAGTCCACCTGGACCGTCACGTTGTCGAAGACGTAGCCCGTGTTGGGCTTCCCGGAACCGAATCCCGTGTCCTTGACCGCGAGCTTGACCATGTAGCTGTTGTTGAACAGGCTCCAGCCGATCGTGATGTTCTCGCCCCAGAACGTGTTGTTGTTCCCGGTGCGCAGGTAGATGGGGCCGGGGATGGTCCACGTGAAGTTCAGGCTCGCGAGCTTGTCGTAGTTGTCCGTCGTCGTGGACGCGTTGAACGTGTAGTTACGTCCCTCGGTCAGGGTCGACGTCGGGGCGTAGTCGTTCGCGGGGTCCAGGATGACGAAGCGGGGCACGGGGGCCTGCGTGTCGTTCACGGTGACCGTCATGGTCGCGTTGGCGCTCTTCCAGCCCACGCCGTCCGTGGCCTTGAGGGTCACGTTGAACCGGCCGGGTGTGTTGAACGTCCAGCTGGTGACTTGCCCCGTGGCGTCCGTGATGTTGTCCCCGTTGAAGTCCCACGCGTAGCCCGAGTTCGGGATGACGCCCGCCTTGCCCGGGTAGGCCTGGTCGGAGGACAGGCTGCCGTCGAACTTCACGACGGTGCCCTGGTCGAACTGGATGGACGTGCCGTTCGCGGAGCCCGAGCCCGTGCGGTTCGTCTTGAAGTCCGCGACGGGCGGGGTGCCGTCGACCCACAGGACGATGTTCCGGTAGGTCACGTTCCCGCCCGCCTGGACGACCGTGAGGTTGACGACGTACTCGCCCATGGTCGTGTACGTGAAGGTCGGCTCGATCCCGTACCCGAGGTACGCGGTCGTCGTCACGTTGGACTCGAAGCGCCAGGTGAAGTTCGCCTTCGTGATGTCCCCGATGGGGTCCGTGCTCTCCGCCGCGCTGAACGTGAGGTTCGTGTTCTCCGCGACATAGGCCCTGTAGTTCTGGTACGTCGCGTTCACGACGGTGAACTTGCCCGTGGGTCCGAGGACCTTGGCCCGCGCCGTCCCGTTCAGGGACTGCTGGATCACCATGCGGATCTGGGGTGAGATGCCGGCCCCCACGAGGCCCGGGTCCACGGTGATCCGCGTGTAGCTAGACGTCGTGATCGCGGGCGGCGTGGTCGAGGGCAGGATCGTGTCCGAGGCCATCTCGTAGGCCCTCGGCAGCTGCACGATGTAGGTCTCGTTGTGGTAGACCGTCGTGTTCGTGTCGGGGAACAGGGTCAGGTTCAGGTAGTACTTGGGCTGCCCGTACGTGATCGTCGCGCTCGACTTCACGTGGTACGTCGTCGTCGTGTTGATCCAGACCTTGGCTCCCGTCGTGAGCAGGGTGTTGCTCACCGCGACGGAGTACGAGGTGACCGTCGAGTTGTACGCCAACCCGTTCACGAGGAGGAAGCTGTCCGTGGTCACGTAGGCCGGGCCGTTCGCAAGCAGCCAGTCCGTGAAGCTCGTCAGGTCCGAGGCTCCGAGGACACCGCTCGTGTCGCCCAAGGTATACGAGATCTGGTACCGGAGGTTCCGCAGGCCCGAGGGGCCCAACGTGGGCAGGCTCGAGTACGCGTTCAGGGTCAGGTTCCGGTACACCGTGAAGTCGTTCCAATCCTGGGTCCCGAAGAGGACCGTGGTCAGGTACTGCTCCGGAGAGGCCACGGTCAACGGCGCGTCCTCGGAGTACGTCCCGCTGACCAGGTTCAGGGGCAACTCGTACGATGCGTAGCCGTTCGCCGCGATGATCATCTCGTAGGGGCCGGGCGGCGCGTTGAACGTGAACAGGCTCCCGCTCACCACCGCCTTGATCACCTTGGTGCCGTTGTAGATCGCCCGGTTGGCATTGTACAACCAGCCCACCAGGCCCGCGGAGACGAACTGGCCCGCGGCGTTCCGCGCGTGGCCCGTGACCGTGATCTGTTGGGTCAGGGTGATCGTGATCGGGCTCGAGGACGAGATCGTCATGTTCTGGACGAACGGGGCGTAGCCGTTCGCGAAGACGCGAACCTCGAACGTGTCCGACCACAGGCTCGCGAGGCTGTTCCCCGTGGTCGCGTTCGTCGTGTTCGTGAAGACGAGCGCGGGGGCGGAGGTGATCAGCCTCGCCGTGTTGTACACGGAGAGCGTGGCTCCACCGACGGGTGCCGGGACGGAATTCCGGACCTGGAAGGTCGGGGAGATGGTCGCCGTCGGCTGCGCGTCCATGCAGACGTTCTGCGTCCAAGTGATGCTCCCGTCGAACCGGAACGGCGCGGACGTCGCGCTGGGGTAGTAGCCCGACCGGGTCGCGGAGAGGGTGTAGTTCGAGGTCGGCGGGGTGAACGTGAACACGCCGTCCGAGCCGGACGTCGCGGTCAGCGGCGGGAGGATGCCGTCCGCATCCGTGAGGACGACCTGGGCCCCGGAAACGACGACACTGGTGGGTCCACCGCACACGTAGACCACACCCGTGACCTGGTTGCTCTGAGCCCTGGCTGTCGCAGGCAGGAAGGCCACCGCGCTCACGACGAGCGCGAGCAGCACGAGCGCTGCCGCGAATCCACGGTGTTCGCGGGTAGACATCCGGTTTCTCTCCTATTTAGCACTTCATCCCGGTCCCCTTCCCTGACGGATGGCGGGCCGGAGGATGCGGCGAATTGAGTGGGGGTATTTAAGTATGCTGGAATCACCCTCGAACTTTCCGGAGGGCCAAAACTCCATAGCCGGTCCTCCCTTGCGGCGACGTGGCCTCCGAGTACGCGCTCGTGGCCGCGACGGTCATCTTCGTCGCGACGTACGTCCTCATTTCCGTCCGGAGCCTGGGGCGGCTCCGCTTGGACCGTCCCGCGGTCGCGCTCCTCGGGGGCGCGCTCATGCTGGTCGCAGGAATCCTCACCCCCGCGGAGGCCCTGTCGTCCATCAATCTGGACGTCATCCTGCTCCTGGTCGGCATGATGATCCTCGTGTCCGGCCTCGACGTGTGCGGGTTCTTCGACCTCGTGTCCACCCGCGTCGCGGCGCGGGCGAG
This sequence comes from Thermoplasmata archaeon, assembly GCA_013329855.1. Lineage (GTDB taxonomy): Archaea > Thermoplasmatota > Thermoplasmata > RBG-16-68-12 > RBG-16-68-12 > RBG-16-68-12 > RBG-16-68-12 sp8695u. The sequence continues at coordinate 4,384 of DUJI01000272.1, forward strand.
GAGCCAGGCCACGTTCCTCGCGGGGCTCATGGTAGCCGCCGCGTTCCTGTCCGCCCTCGTGTTGAACGACGCGATGGCGCTTCTCATGACGCCCATCGTGGTCCGCAGCGCGCGGAGCCTGAAGGTCCGGCCCGTCCCGTACCTGGTCGGACTCGCGGTCGCCGCGAACGTCGGCAGCGTGGCCTCGGAGATCGGGAACCCCCAGAACGCGTACATCGCCATCGAGTCCGGGATTCCCTTCCTGTCGTTCAGCGCGGTGCTCCTGCCCGTGATGCTGGTCTGCTTGGCCCTTTCTGTCGGACTGGTCTGGCTCGCGTTCCGCAAGGACCTGGCCGCCCCCATCTCCCGCGCGGCGGGCCTTCCGCCCATCCGCCTCCAACGCAACGGGTTGGTGGTCACCCTGGGCATCGGGCTCGGCATGGTGGCGGGGTTCTTCCTCTCGCCGACCCCGGCGTGGCTCCCCCTGATCGCGATCGCGGGCGGCGCCTTCGTCCTGTTCTTCCTCCCCTTCGCCTCGACGACGAGCGCCCGCGTGCTGGTGGGCAAGGTGGACTGGACCATCGTCCTTTTCTTCGTCGGCCTGTTCGTGCTCCTGGGAGGGGTGCAGGTCTCCGGGCTGTCCGCCGGGATCCAGTCGGGGTTCACGAGCGCATTGGGCGGTCGGTCGGGCGGCCTCGCGTGGCTCACGGGCCTCTCTGCGCTCCTGTCCAACTTGATCAGCAACGTGCCCGCGGTGCTCCTGCTCGGCCAGGTCGTCCAGGGCGCGGGCGGCTCCCGGCTCCTCTGGCTCGCCCTGGCCTCGAGCTCGACCCTGGCGGGGAACGCGACCATCCTGGGCGCGGCATGCAATGTGATCGTCGTCCAGATCGCGAGCCGGGAGGGGATCGAGGTGTCCATGAAGGACTTCGTGAAGGCGGGTCTCCCGGTGACCCTGGCCACGCTCGCGGTCTCGACCCTCCTGCTCGTCCTGCTCGTCCCGGCCTGAGGCCCCACGAGGGTTTATCGGTCCGCGACCCTCTCCGCCTCCCGATGGCCCGTGAGGCGGACGCGGCCCCCGCCCGCGCGCGCCTGGTCGCCGCGCTCCTGCGTGCCGGAGACATCCGGTCCGACGCGGTCCGGGAGGCCTTCCTCCGCGTCCCGCGCGAGGAGTTCGTCCGCCCCGAGGACCGCCGGGACGCCTACGCAGACACGCCCCTCCCCATCGGGGAGGACCAGACGATCTCCGCACCTTCCATGGTCGCGATCATGCTCGAGGAAGCCGCCCTCCGCCCCGGCGAGCGCGTGCTCGAGATCGGCACCGGCTCGGGCTACCAGACGGCGCTGCTCGCGCTGCTCGCGGAGCCGGGCGCGACCCACGTCGGTTGCGCCACGGACCGCGTGATCGAGTCGTTCCGCAACGACCTGTTCGCCGGCTACAAGTCATCGGCCGGGATGCCGCCCGAGCTGCTCGCCCAGTTCCCGATCGCCGAGGCCGCGGTCGAGGCGCTCGGGATCGTCCTCTGGCCGATGGTCGAGTTCGAGGCCGA
>DUJI01000186.1 GCA_013329855.1 Thermoplasmata archaeon
CTCCAGCGCCAGATCATCCACACGTCCGATCGGGTGGGGGAGCGCAAGGTCGAATCGGCCCGCAAGTCGATCAACGCGCTCAACCCGGAGATCAAGGTCGTCCTCCACGAGGAGATGCTCGTCGCGGCCAACGTGGAGCGGATCATCGCGGGCTACGACGTGATCCTCGACGGAACGGACACCTTCGAGACCCGCTACATCCTCAACGACGCCGCCGTCGCCGCCGGCATCCCGCTCGATCTCGTGACGATCGACGCGGCGCGGGCGCTCGGCGTCTCGTCGACCCTCGGCTCCATCGAGGTGGGCAAACGCGCGGATCTCGCCGTGGTCTCCCTGCGCCGCCCGCACACCACGCCTTTTTATCCGGCCAACGTCATCAGCCACCTCGTCTACAGCAGTCGAGGCAGCGATGTCCAGGCGACCATCGTCGATGGCCGGGTTCTCATGGCCGGCGGCGTCCTCCGGACCGTCGACGAGGGCACGGTCATCGAGCGCGCCCAGGAGACCGCGAAGGAACTGCTCGGAGCCTGAGCTGTGATCTGCGGGATTGATGAAGCGGGTCGCGGCCCCGTCCTCGGCCCCCTGGTCGTCGCGGGCGTCATGGTCGATTCCGACGTGCCGCTCCGTCATCTCAACGTGCGGGACTCCAAGAAGCTCTCGCCCGAGAGGCGTGAGCTCCTGGCGCCCCAGATCGAGAAGGTCGCGCGGTGCGAGGTAATCGTCGTCCCCGCGAAGGACATCGACGTGATGCGGGCCGAGATGTCCCTGAATGACTTCGAGGCACGTCTCTTCGCCTCCCTCGTGGAGACGCTCCATCCCCAAACCGCCTACGTGGACGCGGTCGACGTGGACGAGATTGAGTTCAAGCGCGACATCCTCAAGCTCCTCCCGTTCGAGGTCGAGATCGTCTCCCAGCACGAGGCGGACGACCTGTTCCCCGTGGTCAGCGCCGCCTCCATCGTCGCCAAGGTCCGCCGGGACGCGGAGATGCGCAGGATCGAGGCCGAGCTGGGCGAGCCCATGGGCTCCGGCTACCCGTCCGATCCGCTGACCATCGCTTTCCTGGAAAAATGGATTAAGGAGAAGGGGACTCCGCCGCCTTACACCCGGTTGACTTGGGACACCACGCGGCGTCTTCTCGCCGAGGCCAAGAACCGGAAGCTGGACGAGTTCGGGCGGGACAAGGCATGAGGGATCTCCTGGAGGGCGTCATCGCCAAGTTCAATGCGAAGGTGGACTCCGACCCCAAGCTGAGCGAGGAGATCGGGGACCTGGAGAAGACGGTCCTCATCGAGCTCAGGGACGGGGCCAAGTGGCACTTCACGCTGAAGGACCGCCATGTCGCCGCGCTCCTGGACGGCGGCATCGAACGGGCGGACATCACCCTGATCACGGACGCGGAGACCCTGCGCGCCCTGATCCTCCGCGAGATGGGGCCGTTCAAGGCCTACGCGACCGGCAAGCTCCGGTTCAAGGGCAGTCTGGACGACCTCGCGCGGTTCCGCAAGTTCTTCTGAACGCGGCCCGCGATAGGTTTAAGGCGGAGCGGCCAATCCTCACGTCGACGTAGCGGGGTGGGGTAGCCAGGATATCCCGTCGGGCTCATACCCCGGGACTCCCGGGTCCCCGGTGAGACACCCGGAGATCGATGGTTCAAACGGCTCCGAGGACGCGCCTCGGTCCCTGAGATTCCATCCCCCGCTATCCCCCTTTTTCCCCCACCGGAGGGCACGGGAGACGTCGTTGATTCTCACGCCGCAACGTTTATGGGCCCACCCCTCGTCGGCCCGGATGTTGCGGGCCGGCGCCCTATGGAACGTGTGAAGACCGGCGTCGACGGCCTCGACGCGATGCTCAATGGCGGCCTGCTTCCCGCCCGGCCCTACATCATCTCGGGGCCCACGGGGAGCGGCAAGACCATCTTGGCCACCCAGTTCCTCGTGGACGGGCTGAAGCGCGGGGAGCTGTGCCTGCTCGTCACCCTGGACGAGCCGCCCATCGAGGTCAAGTCCAACATGGGTCTGTTCGGCTGGAACCTAGACCGCCTCAAGATCCTGGACGCCACGCCGGACGTCCGTGCGCACAAGCGCCAGCGCTCCGTGATCGACGTGGGGACGGCGCTCGACGTGCGGGACATGGAGGACGTATCGGACATCCGGCAGTCTTCCCAGATCCGCGCGCTCGAGGTGACCGTCCACAGCGTCCAGAAGATGATCAAGCAGGAATTCGCCGGCCGTCTCGAGAAGACCAAGGAGCGGTACAAGCGGATCGTGATCGACTCCATGACCGCCCTGAAGATGTTCTCCATGCAGGGNNATGCGGATCATCGACGACGTCTCCAACGTCCTCGAGTCGGTCCTCCGCAAGGTCGAGGAGGCCCAGCGCCGCCAGATCCCCGTGCGGGACGTCGAGGTCTCCCTGTCCCGGGCCATGCTCCACTTCCAGCGGAAGAACTACCAGAAGGCCATGAAGCAGGCCCTCGCGTGCAACTCCCTGCTCGAGCAGCGTCTCGGCCTTGTTCCTCCGCCGCCCGCTTCCCCGGTACCCCCGCCCCCCAAGGAGGTCACGCTGTGAACGGGACCTCGAAGATCCTCACGGGCGTGCCCGGCCTGGACAAGATGCTCCACGGCGGGCTCGTCCCGGCGCGGTCGTACATCGTCTCGGGCCCGCCGGGCGCGGGCAAGACGATTCTCAGCGTCCAGTTCCTTCGCGAGGGTCTCGAGGGCGGGGAGCGCTGTCTATTCGTGGCCCTCGAGGAACCGCCCAACGAGCTCAAGCTCAACATGCGTCCGTTCCGCTGGAACCTAGACGACATGGAAGTCCTCGACGCGAACTCGGACATCCGGAGGTTCGAGCCGACGCCCATCCTGGAGATCTCCACGGAGGAGGAGCCGGCACGGATGCGGGACCTGGATGACCGGATCCGCAAGACGCCCGACTTCGAGAGCCGCGAGGTGACCGTCCACTCCCTGCAGCAGCTCCTGAAGACCCTCTTTCTGAAGCGGCAGTACCAGCGCGTGGTCATCGATTCCATCACGGCCCTGAAGTACTTCTGCATGCGCGAGTTCGAGGAGACCCTGACCACGCAGTCCTTCATGCGCTTCCGGGCGGAGGCCAAGGTGACCTCCCTCCTGACCCTGGAGCTCCCGGACGAGGGCGAGGTTCCTCCCGAGGCGTTCCTCGCGCGGGGTGAGATCCGCCTCCACAAGTTCCGGGACGACACGGGCATCAAGCGCTTTGTGTCGATCGAGAAGTACAAGGGCTCGAGCCACGACGATGTCGTCTATCCGTTCGACATCACCTCGTCCGGCGTGGTCGTCCAGAGCGGCGCCCCGAAGGGCGCCGCCGCGGCTCTCTGAGGCCGTCCGGCAGACACCCTCCATCGTCCCTTTGTCAACGGTCTTTGTCTGACAAGTGTATGACTACTTTTAAATACCCTCACCCTGATGCGCTCCCAAGTCAGACTCCATCGGGATGGGATGGTTCAATGAAGTCGCTTCTGAACGAAGCCGGCGCACGGCACCAAGAGGCACAGGAACAGGAAGAGAAGGAGAAGGCCGCGGCGGCCGCGAAGCCGGAGACGGCGAAGACCGCGGACGATGCGGATATCGAGAAGATCGTGGAATCGATCAACGTCTCCATCAAGATCGTGGGTTGCGGCGGCGGCGGATCGAACACGATCGACCGCTGCAGCGAGGCCGGCATCTCCGGAGCCCAGCTGTGCGCCGTCAACACGGATGCCAAGCATCTCCTGTCCGTCCACGCCCCGAAGAAGATCCTCATTGGCAAGCGCCTGACGAAGGGCCTCGGCGCAGGTGCACTCCCCGAGGTCGGCGAGCAGGCCGCCCACGAGAACGAGGAGGAAATCCGGGAGTTCATCCACGGCGCCCACGTGGTCTTCATCACGGCGGGCATGGGCGGTGGTACGGGGACGGGCTCCGCGCAGTACGTGGCCCACGTCGCGAAGGAAGAGGGCGCGCTCACCATGGGCGTCGTCACGATGCCCTTCAAGTCCGAGGGCCGGATCCGCATGGAGAACGCGGAGGCGGGCCTGGACAAGCTCCGCAAGTTCTGCGACACGACCATCGTGATCTACAACGACAAGCTCCTCGAGCTCGTCCCCCGGCTCCCCATCAACGCCGCGTTCAAGGTGGCCGATGAGATTCTCATGCAGTCCATCAAGGGCATGACGGAGATCATCACGAAGCCCGGGCTCGTGAACCTGGACTACGCCGACCTCATGACGATCATGAAGGGCGGCGGCGTCGCCATGATCGGC
>DUJI01000057.1 GCA_013329855.1 Thermoplasmata archaeon
AGCACGGCGGGCCTCTTCCCCTCCTCGCGCGACCCCCCCGCCACGGAGACGTCCGCACCCTCCGCGATCCTGGACGACCCCTACGTGGTCACGAAGCTCCAAGCCCACGAGGTCGTCGTGAAGGCGATGCATTCCGGGCTGCCGGTCACGATCGTCGCCCCATCCGCGGTCTTCGGCCCGAGGGACACGAACCAGCTGGGCCGGAGCCTCGCCCTGTTAGTCCGGCGGCGGCTGCCCCTGCTCCCCTCGGGGTTCGGGCTGAACACATGGGTCCACGCCGCGGACGTGGCGGAGGGCCATGTGCTCGCAGCCACCGTGGGCCGCCCCGGGGAGATGTACTTCCTCGGGGACCGCGTCCTCTCCATGTACGATTTCCTGGGAGCCGCGGCACGCGAGGCGGGGGTGAGGCCCCCGCGGGGACGGGTTCCCATGGGCCTCGTCCGGTTCGTCGCCCGGTTCTCCGAGTGGCGCGCGGGCCGCGCGGGACGGACGCCGCTCCTGTCGCGGTCGGCCCTCGCGTTCTCCAAGCTCGACGTGGTCGTGGACGCATCCAAGGCGCGGCGGGAGCTGGGCTGGAACCCGAAGCCGTTCGAGGAACGGATGAAGGACACGATGGCCTGGTACGTCGAGACGTACGCCCGCGGGGACGCCCCGATGCCGGTCAAGCGAGGCGGTGCATCCGCCGGAGCTCCGGCGCGAAGGGCGTGAGCGCCTCGGGGATCGCGACCCCGGGCAGCTCCAGGTTCAGGCTCATCCCCTTGTCCCGCTTCGTCTTCCAGACGTCCGAGTTGAACGCGACGAGGGCTTCGGTCAGCTCGAGGCGCGAGGCCGGGATGCCGTCCCGCGGGAGCGGCAGCGTCTCCGAGTGGACGCTCCCGCCGTACACCTCGCGCCAGATCAGGTCCGTGGAGAAGGGAGCGATGGGGGCGAGGAGGCGCAGGAGGTCCCGGAGGCACCTGTGGAGGGTCCAGAGGGCGCCCGCGTCCCCCTCGTAGGCCCGGGCCTTGACCATCTCCACGTAGTGCGGGGCGAAGAGGTTCCAGAGGAAGTCCCGCGCGCGGTTCGCGGGGAGGAAGAGGTTCAGTTCCCCGTACGCGCCGCGGGCCTCCTCGATGAGCCGGTTGAGCTCCGCCAGGATCCACTCGTCCGCGGGGGACAGCTTCCCCGCCGCGGGCTCGGGGAACGAGGAGACGAACCGCGCGGTGTTCCAGAGCTTCGTGAGGAACTTCCCGGCGCCGCCGATCTTGGGCTCCGAGATCCGGTAGTCGTCCCCCGGGTTCGTCTCGCTCGCGACGAAGAAGCGCACGGCGTCCGCGCCGTACTTGCGCACGATGGGCCAGGGCTCGATGATGTTGCCCAGGGTGCGGTGCATCGCGCGGCCGCGCGCGTCGAGGCCCATGCCGTGGATGAAGACCCGCTCGAATGGCTTCTCTCGCCGCACGAGGAACGACTTGAGCGTGGTGTAGTAGAGCCACGTGCGGACGATGTCGCGCCCCTGGGGCCGGAGGGCCACGGGGAAATTCGCCTCGAAGAACTCCGGGTCGCCGCGGTACCGGGAGACGAAGAGGTTGGAGCAGCTGGAGTCCATCCACGTGTCGAACACGCGATCCTCGCCGACGAAGTCGCGGCCGCCGCACTTCGGGCACGCGTCGAACGGCGCGGGGTCCTTCCAGGGTCGGTAGTACTTACCGGGAGGCGGCGCGAGGATTTCGCCGCACCCCTTGCATGTCCACAACGGGATCTCCGTGTGATAGTACCGCCGGCGAGAGATGGGCCAGTCGATGGTCAGGGAGTCGATCCAGTCCAGGAGGAGCTGGCGGTGCCGCGGCGGCTGGAAGTCCATGGCCGCCGCGAGCTTCTTGAGCTCCTCGCGGAACTCGAGCTGCTTCAGGTACCACGCGTCCGACGAGATGAACTCGATGGGCGTGTGGCAGCGCGAGCAGATGGGCGTCTTGTGTTGGAGAGGCTCCACCTTCTCCAGCGCGTTATGGGCCTTCAGGAGCTCGATCGCCTTGTCGCGGGCCGCCTCGACTTTGAGGCCCTTGAGGTCTCCCGCGGCCTCCGTCATGCAGCCGTGCTCGTCGATCGCCTTCACGGGCTCCAGGCGGAGCTCGCGGAACAGCATGAGGTCGACCGTGTCGCCGTAGGAGCAAATCATGGCCGCCCCGCTCCCGAACTCGGGTTTCGCCATGGCGTGGGCCACGACGGGTACCTCGCGGCCCACCAGGGGGACGGTCACGCGCTTCCCCTGCACGGACCGGAAGCGCTCGTCGTCGGGGTGGACGATGACCGCGCGGCACGCGCCGAGCAGCTCGGGCCGCGTCGTCGCGATGGTCAGGTGGCCCCCGCCCTCTAGGGGGAACCGCATCCGGACGAGCTTGGACGGACGGTCCTCGTACTCGATGTCCGCCTCGGCGAGGGGCGTCTCGTCGTGGGGGCACCAGAACGTCGGGCGCTCGCCGCGGTAGAATAGGCCCTTGGGCCACAGCTCGAGGAAGACGGACTGGCTAAACGCGCGGTACGTGTCGGAGTCCGTGAAGTACGTGTGCTCGAAGTCCGCGGACAGGCCGATCCGGCGGGAGAGGTCGACTAGGCCGTTCCCGATGACCTCGATCTCCTGGCGGCACTCCGCGATGAACGCCTCGCGGTCCCAGAGGTGGAGGGGCTTGCCCGTCTTCCGCTCGACGGTCCGCTCGATGTTGATCCCGTTGCGGTCCAAGCCGAAGGGGAAGAGGACCGCCTTGCCGAGCATGCGCTGGGACCGGGCAATGATGTCAATCATGGCGTACGACATGACGGCGCCGATGTGCCACGAGCCGCTCGGGTAGGGCGGCGGCGTGTCGATCACGTAGACCGGTTGACCGGATGCCGGGGAGAAGCGGTAGAGCTCGGGCTCCTTGGCCCAGGTGCCGAGGAGGGATTCCTCGAGCTTGGGGTCCCAGGTCTTCTCCCGGAGCTTGGGCTCCGCCATGGTCCTGTCGGAGAACGCGGGGGCCATAAAAGGCTTGTTCCGCGCCGCGCGGCGTCGCCGTTCGCCCATCCCGTCGGCAGGTTCAAGCTCTCATCCGACATACCTCTAAGTAGAGGTACAAACGTGGAGATCGGCTGCGGGGCCCGGATCCGGGACTTCGACGGGCGGCGGTACTGGTACTTCTGGCACTACGAGCGGGAGGCCGGGCGGTCCGTCCGTCACGAGGACTACGTCGGGCGGGTGGAGTCCGAGCGGTCTCGGGCCGAGCTCCTGCGGCGCATGTTGGCGTACCATCGGCGGGCCGAGGGGGAGTTCGCGCGCCGGAGGGCCGTGATCGAGCGGATGGTCGCCGCCGCGTGTACCTCCGCTTAGAGATATGACGGTTTCCGGGAGGCCGACCCACCTCGGCTTTCCTTCTCACTCGGAGTACCGCAGGGCCTCCGCGGGCGGCATGCGCGACGCGCGGATGGCGGGCTGCGCCGTGCAGGCCACGGCGGCCACCGAGGCGATGCCCACGATGATCCCGAGGTTCACCCACGGGATGCTGAACGTGACGATGTCCGCGAAGTACACGAGGTAGACCTTGTACGCGAAGACGATCCCCAGGCCCACGCCGATGCCCACGCCGAGGACCGCGATGAGCGCGATCTCCAGGAGGAACATCCGCAGGACCATCCCCCGGGTGAAGCCGATGGCCCGTAACGCGCCGATCTGCGTTCGACGCTCCACGACCGCGCGGAGGGTGACCACGGCCAGGCCCGCGATCCCCACGAGCAGCCCGATCCCCAGGTACGCCTCCATCAGCGTGAGGACCTCCTGGGTCGCGTCGAAGGCCGCGCCGATCTGCTCGCGGATGTCGATCGTCTGGAGTCCGTACTTGAAGTACACCTGCTCGAGCTGCGACCGCAGCGCGCTCACGTCGACCCCGGGCGCGACTTGGAAGAAGTAGGCCGTGTACTGCTCCTGCGCGGGGAACACGATCTGCGTCACGTTGCTGTCCACGAACACGCCCGACGTGAACTGGAGGGACTGCTCCAGGATGCCAACGATGGTTAGGTTCACTTCATGCCCCGTGCCGTCGAAGGCGCGGATGCGGTCCCCCGGGACCGCGGTGAGGCGGTTGGGGTCGGAGACGAACTGGTTCACTCCCGCGGCGCTCCGGTCGATGATGGCCAGGGGATGGTTCTCCCGTAGGGAGAGCCAGACGTCCGTCCGGTTCAGCAGGTCGTGCCGCGTGCCGTTGCTGTCGGTGATGTAGGGCAGGTTGCTGTAGAACCCGTACTGGTTGCTCTTCACGAGGAAGTTGTCCACGCCCCAGAGGGTGTAGTTGTACGTGCGGTTGTCCCCGAGCTTCTGCACCTGGGCCGGGAGGACGCTCGCGCTCGCCACCTGGTCCCATCCGTTCAGGAACGTGTCCTCGGAGAAGTTCTGCATGAGGATCGTGCGGAAGTTCGGGATCTCCCCGTACGTCGTCGTGTACGCGACGATGTCGTAGCCTCCGCTCTGGGCCGCGACGAAGCGGTCCAGGCTCGACTGCTCGAGCCCCTGGACCATGGAGATCAGGGTGACCATGAACAGGATCAGGGCGAACATGGCGATGGTCATCCCCGTGCGGAATCGCTTGTCCATGGGGTAGGACACCGCGGTCCGGAGGACGGGCCTCCCGCGGTTCCGGCTCGCCTCCCGCAGGAGGAGGCGGGAGGCCTCGCTGACGTTGAAGACCGCGATGAGGATCGCAGAGCCCACCAGGATGAGCCCCGAGGTCACGAACGCGACGGAGATGTTGTCCGTCGCCGTGTTGAGGAGGTCCAGGGGTCCGAGGATCCAGAGGATGTTGAACACGGAGGCCACCGTGAAGCCGAGCCGCGCGCGGTCGACTGCCGCCGCGGCGAGCGCGAGC
>DUJI01000164.1 GCA_013329855.1 Thermoplasmata archaeon
ATGTTGTTGCCGTAGTCGAACACGATGCTCCCCTGGTGGAGCAGGTCGAGCATGGCGCGGCAATGGATCGCGATGGACTCCTTGGAGCGGCGGACGTACTCCTTGGGGTCGGCCTTGCGCAGCTCGGCCGCCTCCTTCATGGACAAGCCGCGGGGGATGTAGCCGCCGAGCGGATCGTGGGCGCTCGTCTGGTCCGTGACCACGTCGGGGCGGACGCCGCGGCGCACGAGCTCCGGATGGATTTCGGCGCAGTTGCCGACCAGGCCGACGGAGAGGGGCTTCTTCTCCTTCACCGCATCCTGCGCCACCTCGAGCGCCTCGTCCAGGTCGCGGACGAGCAGATCGCAGTAGCGGTTGTCCACCCGGCGCTGGATGCGCGCCTCGTCCACCTCCACGTCGAGGCACACGCCCTCGTTCATCTTGATGGCCAGGGGCTGCGCCCCTCCCATGCCGCCCATGCCTCCCGTGAGGACGAGCCTCCCCTTCAAGGAGCCCTGGAAGTTGGCGCGAGCGCACGCGGCGAACGTCTCGTAGGTCCCCTGGACGATGCCCTGGGACCCGATGTAGGACCATCCCCCCGCGGTCATCTGGCCGTANNCGCGCTGCCTTGATTCGCTCCATGGCGGAAGTGGAAGGGGCGAAACTCCCGTAAAGACTTGCCGCCCCCTCCAAGCGTCGAGTCAGATCCGGCCTTCCACGAGGGCCATGGCCTCGTGGCCGATGGTCTGCGCCTGGGCCAGTTCCGCCTCGAGTCGCGCCTCCGCGAGGGCCCGGTAGGCCTCGTCCTTGAGGCTCGCCAGGTTCACGCGCACGTTGAGGCTCGCGCCGCGGATCGAGGCCTCGGCCAAGAGCACCGCAACCCCGCAGTAGGTGCTCGCGCCTCGGTTCCCGTGCTCCGCCGCCTGCCGCGCGAGCTCGAGCGCCTCGACGCACCGCTCCACGGTCTCCAGGGGGACCTCGGTCGCGTGGCGATACGCCGCCTGAAGCGCGGCGACGCGCGCGGCCCGCTCCGCGTCCGTCGTCTTCGGGAGGTGCATGGCCTCGACCACCCGGTCGTACGCCGCGGAATCCTCGTCGGCCAAGGCGACGAGACGCCGCTGGACCGATTCCGCGCGTTCCTCCAGACCCCGCAGCGGCTCCTGGCTCCCCTCATATCCCTTCTTGCCCACGGCGAGGCCGCCCACCATGCGGGTCAAGGCCACGGCGAGGGCGCCCACGAGGGCGGACACGCTCCCGCCGCCCGGGGTGGGCGTGCCGGCTGCGACGGAGGCCAAGTACGCCTCCACGGTCTGGTCCTTCACTCCCATAATCGAGTCTCCAGAATCTGGTTCCGCTGGAACGTCGCGAGCTTGAAGTAGGCCGTCGCGGCCTCGATCAACGGATCCAAGGGGACGAGCCCGACGATCTCGCTCTCCGCGACGGCGACGCCCTCCGCGTCCGCGAGCCTCCGGATCTCCTCGAACACGCGGAGCGGGGAGGTCTTGTGGTAGTCGATCATGTTCATGGACACCTGAACGAGCCCTCGGTCCGCGAGCTCGAAGCCTTTGGCCCGCACGGCCGGCAGCCCGCCATCGCTCTCCCGGATCGCCTTGGCGATCCGCTTGGCCACGCGGACGTCCGTCGTCGCGAGGTTCACGTTCCACGCGATGAGGATGGGACGCGCGCCGACCACGGTGGCGCCCGCAGTGGGATGCATCCTCGCGGGGCCGAAGTCGGGCCTCCGGTCCGGATCCGTCCCGATGGCCCTCTTCAGTCCTTCGTACTCGCCCTTCCGGATGTTGGGAAGGTCCTTACGATCCGGCCGAGTCGCCGCGGCCTCGTAGAGGTACACGGGAACCCCGAGCTCGTCCGCGATCCGCTTTCCCACCGTGCGGGCGATGGCGACGCAGTCGTCCATGGTCACGCCCGCCACGGGGACGAACGGGCACACGTCCAGAGCGCCAATCCGCGGATGCTCCCCGCGGTGCGCGTTCATGTCGATCAGCTCGACGGCCTTGCGGGCGCCCGCCAGCGCGCCCTCGGCCACGGACGCGCGGTCCCCCACGAACGTGATCACGCACCGGTTGTGGCTCGCGTCCATCTCCCGGTCCAGGAGGCGGACGTGGGGAACCGCGGCGATGGCGTTCGCGATGGCGTCCACGACCTCGCGGCGGCGTCCCTCGGAGAAGTTGGGAACGCACTCGACGATCTCGGCCCTGGTGCCACGCCCCGGAGGGCCGTCGATGGTCCCGAATCCTTAAAACCTTTCCCGGTCCACGCGGGGAGAGCGTCCGCGTCCGGTCCGGGCGCGCTCCTCTTCCGGTCCACGCGGGCGTCCCCTGGGAAACGCATAAGTAACGGGCCGGGGCTCTCTCACGCGGTGGCTTCCGTGCGGAGCTCGGGCCTCCCCTTGACTGGGGGCACCGGGCGCGTCCTGCTTCTCTTCCTGGTCCTCTCGCTCCTCGTCACCCCGGCCCTGGTGTTCCTCGCCCGGGCGCCGCCCCCCATCCCCATGACGACCCAGGGGACCGCGCTCGACCGGGCGGGCTCGCCACTCCCTCAGGGCACGCCGGTCCGCACGTTCATCGACGGGGTGGACTACTCCAACGGGTCCAGCGTCTCGGACGCCCTCGGCGACTACGCCGTGGCCACCGCGGGCAACCTGGTGGTCAATGCGACGACGCCGGAGCCCGCGCCGGTCAAGGAGGGAGCCAACCTCGGGGAGACCGTGGTCTATGCGGCCTCGGACTTCACCGCCTCGGCGGAGGTGTACCAGGAGACGCTCCCCTGGTATCCGGACCGGACGGTGACCCAGACCCTGCATCTCGGGTCCGCCGCGAGCACGCCGCAGCCGCTCAAGATCCAGGGCGTCGTCACGCAGCCCGCCGCCGGGGGCCCGGGCTACGTCCTGCTGTGCAATCCCACGGCGAATGCGGCGTCCCTGAGCGACTACTACCTCCAGGTGGACGCCCCCGGAACGTACTACGGGGGCAACCAGACCCTGACCGGGTCCCTCGCGGCGGGCGCCCAGGCCCTGGAGAACCTGACCCCCGCGCTGCCCGTCGTGCCCACGGGGGATGCGCTCAAGCTCGTCTACCGCAACCCGGGAGGCGCGTCCGCGTCGGCGGGCGGCCTGGACATCGTCGTGGACCGCGTCGAGTTCAACGCGACCGCGGGAGGCACGCTGTACTGGCAGCCCGGGGCCACCGTCATGGGGAGCGCGCCCGCGCCCGGGCCGGGAGAGATCCTGGAGCGTTCCTCCTCTTGCGCGGACACGAACTCCCCCTCCGACTTCCACCTGGCCTCCGAGCCGGGGCTGCCCGCGGGCGCCCCGCCCGTCGTCACGATCACCGCGCCGGGCGTCGGGCAGAGCCTGACGGGGGGCCAGACGTTCACCTTCCGCTGGAACCTGACGGACAACGTGTTCGAGGGCGCCTACCTCCGGGTCTGGGTCAACGTGACCTACCAGGGCACGACGACCCCGCTC
>DUJI01000047.1 GCA_013329855.1 Thermoplasmata archaeon
TCTTGGCAGGCCACTGGGTCCCGGAGATGGTGGAGCTGGCCGGGGGACAGAGCGTCCTCGCGCAACCCGCCGCGAAGTCACCCCGCGTGGAGGCCCGGGACATCGTCATGAATGCGCCCGAGGCCGCCGTCCTCATGCCTTGCGGCTTCAATCTCCCGCGCGCCCTCCAGGAGACGCCTGTGGTGACGAAGCAGGACTGGTGGCAGGACCTTCCTGCGTCGCGTCGGGGCCACGTGTGGGTGACGGACGGATCCAGCTATTTCAACCGGCCGGGCCCACGTCTTGTGACGGGACTGGAAATCCTGGCCCACATCCTCCACCCGGAGATCTTCGCGCAGCCGCCCTCGCCGAAGGATGCCGTGCGCTGGGGGTCGTGACCGTGCCGAAGTTGTACACGCGGACGGGCGATGCGGGGACCACGGGACTCCTCGGACCTCAGCGCATCGCGAAGGATGCCCCTCGAGTGGAGGCCATGGGGGCTGTGGACGAGCTCAACGCGGCGCTCGGGGTTACGCTGGCGGCTCAGAAGAGCCGGACCATCCGCGATGCCTTGCTCAAGGTCCAGGACGACCTCTTCACCGTGGGCGCCGAGCTGGCGACTCCGCGAGAACGGGCCGCCAAGGTGCCTCGCGTCACGGCGGAGTACGTCGCACGGCTTGAGTCTGTCATGGAGGACTTGGATGTCGGCGCGGTGAGGGAGTTCCTCCTCCCCCGCGGATCCGAGGCCCTCGCGCGTCTGCATTGGGCCCGGACCGTCGCGCGACGGGCGGAACGCCGCGTGGTCGCCCTCGCGCGCAGGGAGCCCGTGAACCCCGAGCTCCTGCGGTACATGAACCGGCTGTCCTCCCTCCTCTACCAGATGGCCGTCTGGGTCCAGACGAAGGAGAAACGGGCCAAAGATCACCCGACGTACCGCGGCTAGTCAGGCCGCGAGTGTCCTGGGATGGAACCGACAGACGCGGTCCCACGCATCTGCCGCCGCCTCCTTGCGGTACGCGGTGGGATTCGCGTCATTGAAGAACGCGTGGGGGGCGAAGGGGTAGGCGCGCATCTCGAAGTCCTTCTTGTAGTCGGCCATGGCCTTCACGAGGGCACGGAGCTCCGCGTTGATCCTCGCGTCTTCGCCGCCGCACAGCCCCAGGACGGGCCCCCTTCACGTTCCCCCGCGTCTCGACCGGCGACGGGTTCTCTCCGTAGAAGACAACGCAGGCCGCGAGATCGGTCGTGCATGCCAGGTTGATGGACATGCCGCCGCCGAAGCAGAATCCTACCGAGCCGATACGCTCGGCTTGGACGGACGGCTCCGGGCGATGATGGGTGACGGCGGGCCAAGGCCCGTTCCCGGAGGGATTCACGAGATACGCGGGGATTGGGCCGCCCTCGCCTCGGTACTCGACGATCTGCGACTCAACGGACTCGTGGGCCATGAGCCACCTTCCTCTGCGGCGGACGCCCACGCGCGACTTAGCTCGTTGCGGACTTGGCCTCTAGGAAGTCGTTCAGGAGCCGCACGGCCTCGGCGTTGCCCGTAGACTGCGGTGGCAGCCGACCCAGGTCGAGCTTCTCGGGAATGAGCTCCCGGAGCCGCGCCACGTCCTCGAATCGATAGCCGAGCGCCGCGGCATTCCGCTCCGCCTCCGCGTGGCCTCGGGGCGGGATGGCAATGACGGGCGTACCGAAGGCCAGCGCCTCGTTCACGGTCCCCTTCCCCGCCAGGGTGATCACGAGGTCGGCGGCCAGGACAAAGTCCTGGAGGTTCGGGAGGAACCCGTACGTGTACACCCCGGGTGCGGGGTCCACCTTGAGCTTGGGCCCGCTCACGACGACCATGGAAGCGTCCTCCCGATTCACCGACCGAAACGCCTCCACCGCGGCCTTCAGGAGGAAGTCGCCGATCGCCGTACCGCCTCCCGTGACCAAGATGGTCTTCTTGCGGAGGACGAGGTCTTCCCGGAGCTTCTCCCGGGGACCGCTCGGCGACCGCACGATGGGGCCGATTCGCCGCACGTTGGGCCAAGAGGGACCACGGTCCGTGACCAGGATGAGATCGACCCGGCGCGCGAGGCGAGAGAACCAGAAGTTGCCCAGGGCCTCGACGGGCCGCGACAACGCGTCCCTCGCGAAGTCCCGCGCGAACTCGTTCACGATGAGGGCCGTCGGAACCTTGTGGCGGACCGCTTCTCGGACGGAGGCCAGCTCACTGTCCGAGATGAGGAAGCGATAGTAGTCCCAGTCGGCCTCCTTCCGCATGAATCGCCGCGCGACGCCCAGATACCGAACGTACTCCCGGTACCACCGCCAAGCGGGTCCCAGGACGCCCCCTTCCGAGGGAAAATCGGGGGCCGGAGGCATCGTGAGGGCATCGAACCCGCTTGAGACGATCAGGTCGAGCGCGGGCGAGCCCGCCAGGAAGAGGAAGTAGAGATCCTCACGAAGCCCCATGAGACCGCGGGCCAGGGCCACGGACCGGGTGGCGTGGCCGAGGCCCTGGGAGTGCACCGCGAAGTAGCCGCTGCGTTCCTCCATGGTCGCCCGTCCGATGGTCCCGGCCTACAAAGACCTGGCGCTCCTGGGGACCATGGGGACAGCGACGGCCACGGCAGAGCTGGTCACCATGGGCTGGTGCGAGCCCGGTAACGTTATCCGCAGGCACGCGGTGGGGTGGACCCGAGGGAATCCATGGTGGTCGACTTCGCCATCAAGCGTGCGCCGAAGTGCCGCGTCGCGTCCGTCAGCTTCGTCGGGCCCTACAAGGAGAGCCGCATCCGGACGGAATGGGAGGAACTTGCGCAGTGGGCGAAGGCCCACGGCCTGAAGACCGGCAAGTGGTTCTTCATGGAGGAGGGCTCGGGGCCCCGATACCACTTCCAGGTCGCAATCGAGGTCCGCGGGCCCGCAAAGTCGGACAAGAAGGTCCGCATCCGGACGCTTCCGGCGTCCCCCATCGCGACCGTGACGTTCAATCCGGACGAGGTGTCGGCCCGCGTGGTCTACCACGGCCTCAACGACTGGCTGCGGTGGCAGAGAAAGGACAAACTCATCAAGCGCGCTCGGTCGTGGCGGGAAGCCTACACGGGCAACCCGTGGAAGGACCCCAGGGCATGGTCCCACACGGAGATCCAAGTCCTCGTCTCGAAGTGACGCAGGAGCGGCGCCCTCCCGACCCCGTCGGGCAGGGCGTGGAGGCGCCCTACGCCTTCGGCTCGGCCTTCGCCGGCGCGGGCATGGGAGGGACCTCGCCGGCCTGGGTGACTTGGTCGAGCTCCTTGTCCTCC
>DUJI01000189.1 GCA_013329855.1 Thermoplasmata archaeon
TCGGGCACCTCGAGCTCGAACGTCTCATAGTTCTCGAGGTCCATGAGCTGGGCCTTGTTCTCGTGGATGGAGAGGACCTGCGCCTTCCGCTTGTCGATGATGGGCACGCGGACCTTGTGAGTCACCGGGTGGACGACGGACCGCTTCTGGCCGTCGAAGACCCCGATGGCCTCGAGCCTCGCCTTGGCTTCGCCATGCTTCCCGGGTTTGGAGAACTGGATGCTGATGATCTTGCACGGTTCCTCGTCGATGACCACGTAGCGGTTCACCTTGAGTTCCCGCATCTCGGCCTGTTCCCACGACATGGCGATTCCGCTCCGGCCGATGCGGCCGGCCCATTAAAGCCTTTCCTCACCGTCGGCGACGCGCCCGCGCATGGGTCGAGGGCTTCGGCCCGCGCCGTGCGGGCTTCTCCTCCTTGCGACGCCGGATCTCGGCGACGGTCCGATCGAGGTCGGCCTGCAGCTCCGGGGCGATGTGGCGATGCGTGTAGGCGTCCGCGCGCGCCGCGATGACGATGCGGCCGGCGAAGGCGCGCGCGAGGGCCCCGCGCTGCCACGGAGGCGCGCGGTGAATGAGGGGGTGCTGGAACAGGACGCCGTGCTTGGGCGGCCGCGCTTGGGTCTTCAGATGGCGGAACAGCGCGCGCTCCGCGCCGAGGAGCTGGACCGTGCCGGCGGGATAGCGGGCGAGGTCCTCCACGCTCCCCGCCAGGGTGACGAGCCGCGCCGCGATCATGGGACCCGCGAGCTCGGCCACGTTGGGCGCGATGCCGCGGGCCGTCTTCTCCACGTAGCCCTCGAGGTCGGCTCGCTGGGCCGCCAGGGACTGCGCGAGGCGGGCCATGCCCTGGATCTCCCGCTCCTCGGGTTCGCCCAGCTCCGCGCCGACGCTCTCGCGGGCGTCCATGGGTAGCTTCTCGCGCCGGCCGTGCTTCGCGACGAGCTCGAGGTACTCCGCCTCGTCGACCATCTTCGCGAGCTCGGGAAAATGGAGGCCGTACCACTCCCGGATGCGCTCCACGAGGCCGTTCTCCTGGTCCAGGAGATCGTCCACCGCGGCCACGGCCTGCCGCAGGTGGTCCTCCGTGCGGATGGCTTTCCGCATCCGGCGCTTCGCAAGCTCGACCATGGCCGCATGGAGGAGCGTCCGGTCGTACCCGTACGCCCCGGGATCGAGGAAGGGCGCCCGCTCCGCCGTGAAGCGTCCTCCGGCCCGTTCCAGCCGCGGCTCCGTGACGAAGACCTCCGCAACCGAGCCCATGAGTTCTCGTTCCTCGTCAAGGACCTTCCAGTCCTCCACCCGGGCGAGCCGATCGGCGAGGGCCTGTGGATCTGGGGGGAAGAGACGCTGCTGGACGACCTTCCCTTCGTCGACGAGGAACGAGCCGAACCAGGTCGTTTGGAGACGCATTGCTCGGGCAAGCGCGCGAAGGCCTAAAAGGGTATTTGCGTCAGCGGCGACGCTTGGCCGCCTTCTTCTTTCGGGGCGGTGCGGAGGTCGTCCCGAGACGGCGGACCTCCGACGGCCGCGCGATGCCGCGCTCCGTGATGATCCCCGTGATGTACTTCGCGGGGGTCACGTCGAACGCCGGGTTCCGGGCCGGGCTCTCCTTGGGCGCCACGGGGTTGCCAGCGAACTGGAGGACCTCCTGGGGCGAGCGCTCCTCGAGGGGGATCTTGGCGCCGTTCGGGATGGCCAGGTCGACCGTGCTCGTGGGCGCCGCGACGTAGAAGGGAACCCCGTTCTCCTTGGCCACGACGGCCTTCATGTACGTGCCGATCTTGTTGGCCGTGTCCCCGTTCGCGGCGATCCGGTCCGCCCCCACGAGGACGAGGTCCACCTCGCCCCGGCTCAGAAAGTGCCCCGCCGCGCCGTCCGGGAGGATCGCATGCTCGATCCCTTCCTGGACGAGCTCCCATGCGGTCAGGCGCGCCCCCTGCAACCGGGGTCGGGTCTCGCTCACGTAGACGAAGAACTTGCGGCCGCTCTCGTGGGCCACGCGCAGGGGTGCCATGGCGGTCCCGTAGTCCACCGTGGCGAGAGCTCCTGCGTTGCAGTGGGTCAGGATGCGCGTCCCGTTCTTGATCAGCTTCGCGCCGTGGACGCCGATGGCGCGGCAGCGGTCCACGTCCTCTCGGGCGTAGCGCTCGGCCGCCGTGACCGCGTCCTCGCCCGTCTCGAGCGCCCTGGACATGTACTCCAGCGCGTAGAACAGGTCCTGGCCCGTGGGCCGCGTCTTCCGGAGTCGGTCCGCCGCGTCCCGCGTGCTGACGCCGTGGAGGTGCGCCTGGGCCATCCCGTATGCCGCCGCCGCGCCGATCGCGGGCGCGCCCCGCACGACCATGTCCTCGATGGCCACCGCGAGGTCCTCCAGGCTCCGAGCCTCGTGGATGCGGATCTCGAACGGAAGGAACCGCTGATCGATCAGCTTGACGATGCCGTCCTCGAACCACACCGTGCGCAGCTCCCGTGCCTCGCCGTCCACCGTGACCCGCAAGGAGGTCCCTCAGGATTTCCTCAAGGACGACAGGAGATTGGACAGGCCCGGGCGGCCGAGTTCCTTCTTCATGTCCCGGGCCAGGTGGTCGTAGTACACCACCTGCTGCTCCACGCGGCCGAGTTCCTCGTCCAGCCGCCGACGCTCGTCCTCCACCTGGTCGAGCGCCTCGATGAGCCGGCGTTCCCGCTGACGCCACCGCTCGAACTCCTTCTGGGCCGTCTCCATGGCGCCCGTGGCGGATCACCTCACGACGGCGGGCGGGATGCGCCGCTCGTCCTCGATCTTCGCCCCCTTCAGACCCGAGAGGAGGGCGCCGTACTCGGCGACCTTCTTGCGGACCCGGTCGAGCTCCTTGTGGAGGTAGGCCTTCCGCCGCTCGAGCTGCTTGATCCGGTTCCGGATGCGTTCCCGGCGCTCGCGCCACTTCTTCCGCTCCTCCAGCGCGAGCAGCACTCCGGATGGGTCCATGTGATGCGGGGAGTTTAGAAGGACCCGAGTATTTAACCGTAGTGCCGGGCTCACTCTTCGTGGACGGTGACCGCGGGGACCAGTCTCCGGAGCGCGTCCGCGAACCCGAGGAGTTGGGACAGGAAGTCCCGCGCCATCCCCTCGGGTGCGTCGAGCCCGATGACCAGGTCCAAGTCGTCGACCTTGGCCACGGTCACCAGCTTGGCGATCTTCTGGTCCGTCCCCGCCTCCGTGACTTCGAGCCGCGCGACGAGGTTCGCACCCTCCCGGGAGGTTGACAGCCGGATCACGAGCCCGCGGTTCCCGAGCTCCCTTCGGAGGATGTCCCGCTTCGCCTTGAGATCATCACTGGACACACGCATGCCTCGGGATGTCCATCCCGGGTCGGCGTAATGAAGCTGGCGCCCCTCAGCGGGTCGGGACCTCGACGGAGACCTGTGCCTTGTGCTCCCGGCGCCGCTTCTCCCGGAGCGTGCCGGACGGCACGATGGAGTCCCGCTGGCCGCCGAGGATGCCCGCGACGCCCTCGCGGGACGCCTTGGCGTCCTCCTGGCAGTGCACGCACCGGTCGGGGCAGGCGCTCGGCGGCACGTCCGGCTCGGGGTAGGAGAAGATGCCGCCCTCGTAGTTTCGGATGACGACCTTCTTGTCGCTCTGGCTGACCAGGTAGTTGGGCGCGAGGGGCACCTTGCCACCGCCGCCGGGCGCGTCCAGGATGAACAGGGGCACCGCGAACCCGGACGTGTGGCCGCGGAGGGCCTCGTAGATCTCGATGCCCTTGGACACCCGCGTGCGGAAGTGCTCGATGCCCTCGCTCAGGTCGCACTGGTAGAAGTAGTACGGCCGCACGCGGTTGAGGACGAGCTTCTGGACCAGGTTCTTCATGACCGTGGGGCAGTCGTTGATCCCGCGGAGGAGGACGGTCTGGTTGCCCAGGGGGATGCCCGCATCCGCGAGCATGGCCAGGGCCTTGGACGCCTCCGGGGTGATCTCCTTCTCGTGGTTGAAATGGGTGTTGAGCCACAGCGGGTGGTACTTCTTCAGGATGGAAACAAGCTGGGGGGTGATCCGCATGGGCAGGGTGCACGGGGCGCGGGAGCCGATGCGGACGATCTCGATGTGGTCGATCTCCCGGAGGCGCTTGAGGATGTGCTCCAGGTACTCGTCGTTCACCATGAGCGGGTCGCCGCCGCTGAGGAGGACGTCGCGGACCTCCTTGGCCTTCTCCAGGTACTGGAACGCCGGCTCGAGGTCCTTCGCGGACATGGCGCCGTGGGCATGCGCCGTGAACCGGCGGCGGGGGCAGAAGCGGCAGTACATTGCGCAGTAGTCCG
>DUJI01000018.1 GCA_013329855.1 Thermoplasmata archaeon
CACCTGGACCCCACGGACCTGGCGTTCCTGTCCATCCTCCTGGAGATGGAGAAGGAGCTAGAGACCCTGAGGACCCGACGCGAACGTTCTTTTGCTCCCGAGGGCTCCGCGGCGCGTGAACCTCCGCGAGATGAGGACTGAAGACCGCCCCACCATCGAGCGGATCTCGCGGGCGTCGTTCGACCGCGTGTACGCACTCTTCTCCATCCGTGGGAGTCGCCGCGGCTGGCCCCAGCTCGTCCTGGAGGACGACGGCGCCGTGGTGGGCTTCCTCGAGGGACGCTTCTTCGACGGGCAGCCGCCCATCGGCTACGTGTACTTCGTCGCGGTGGACCCGGACCACCGGCGGCATCATGCGGCACGCACCCTGGTCGAAGAATCCCTCCAAAGATTTCGTTCACGGGGGGTCACCCGCGTCTTCGCCGCGGTCCCCGGGGACAACGAGGCCTCCATGAGTCTGTTCAAGACGCTCGGATTCGAGGAGGTCCCGCGGGGCGCGATGTGGCAGTGGTACCGNNGTTCAGCCAGCGCTACGCGATGACGCACGACCTCTTCCCCATGGGTCTCGTGCGCTACGCGAACGGCGTGTGGCGGGCGGAGGAGGAGCACTTCGCCCTCGACTATCCTCTGCCGCCCCTGCGGCGGTCCCTCCTCGACCTCCACGTGGACAACCCCGCGGGCATGCCGCGGATGCAGGACAAGCTCCTCGGGGCGCGCGTGGACAATGTCGAGTTGGACGGGAGCGAGGAGGCCATCCTCCGCGGGATCGACGAAACCGTGCGTTCGAAGAACCCGGATATCCTGATGACGGACGGCGGGGACGCGTTCGTCATGCCCTACCTCGCACGGAAGGCCGCGGAACTCGGCGTGAATCTCCAGCTCGGCCGCGACGTGGACAAGTTCGCGGAGAAGAAGGCGAAGTCCTACTTCACGTACGGGAAGATCGTCTACAAGCCGGGGCAGTACATCCTGCGCGGACGGCTGCATCTGGACCGGGGGCATTTCGCGTTCCGGGAGAGCGACTTCGCGGGGCTCGCGGAATTGTCCCGCCTCTCGACGCTGACGCCGCAGGAGCAGGCGCGGCTCACGCCGGGCACGGCGATCACCGCGATGCAGGTGAACCAGGCGCACAAGGACGGATGCCTGGCGGTCTGGAAGAAGAACCGCCCGGAGGAGTTCAAGAGCGCGGAGTATCTGTTGCGGGGGGACCGCGGCGGCTTCATCTTCGAGCCCGAGGTCGGTCTGCACGAAGGTCTCTACGAACTCGATTTCTCCTCGCTCTATCCGAATATCATGGTCAAGTACAACATTTCACCGGAGACCCTCGACTGTCGCTGTTGCGAGACCGACGGTGGCGCGGTACCGGAACTCAGATACCGCCTGTGCACGCGGCGTGTTGGACTAATCCCTCAGGTCTTGAAACCCATCATCGAGCGCCGGCGGTACTACAAGAAGATGAAGAAGGAGCAGGGGCCGTATCGAGAAATCTATGCTGGACGGGACACAATCCTTAAGTGGGTAAATGTTACAGCATTTGGGTACACTGGCTACAGAAATGCAAGATTTGGCCGGATAGAATGTCATGAGGCAATCAACGCATTTGCCCGAGAGATTCTCGTCCGCACCATGGAAATCGCCGAATCCCACCACTACGAAGTCGTCCACGGAATCGTGGACTCCGTCTGGCTTCGTTCGAAACCAGACGCGGACCCCATCGAGAAGGTCCAGGACCACATCGCCGGATCGACAGGCCTCCCCATCGAGCTCGAGGGCCGCTACAAGTGGATCGTGTTCCTGCCCTGCAAGACGACCGGCGTGGGCGCGCTGAACCGGTACTACGGCCTCTACGACCATGAGGAGTTCAAGCTTCGCGGCATCGAGCTGCGGAAGCACGACACCCCGGAGTTCATCAACATCGCCCAGGAGGCCATGCTCGGCGAGCTGAGCCTGGCCTCGAACGCGGCGGAGTTCCGAGAGCGCATCCCCCGCGCTGTGAACGTGCTGCGCTGGACCGCGAAGCGCGTCCTCGACCGAGCGATCCCCGTGCACCAGTTCGTCCTCACGAAGAACGTCTCCCGCGCCCTCCCGGAGTACGTCGTCCTCACGGCCACCGCGGCGGCCCTCAAGCAGATGGAGAAGCGCGGCTTCCGCGTCGAGCCCGGGGAGACCGTGCGCTACGTCCTCTTGGACGTCCGCGCGCGCGAATCGGAGCGAAAGGTGCGCGTGGCCGAGTTCCTCCAGGGGAACGAGGCCGTGGACGCCTGGGAGTACATCCGGCTCCTGTGCCGGTCCGGGCAGACCCTCCTCGCGCCCTTCGGCTACACGGAGGAGAAGCTGTTCGGGATGTGCCAGGACCTCGCCGACGTCGCGGCTCCGGGAGCGCCGCAGGAAATCGCCGTGAAGGACCCCCGCCACGGCCCGAGCCACAGCCGCGCGAAGGGCGGCGTGGGCTACGCGCCCACGTGGCGCGTCGAAGAGGACGAGGGCGAGCCTGGAGAGATCCCCGCGGAGGGCTAGGTCCCCGGGGGCGGGATCACTCGAGGTTCAGCGGTTCTTCCTGGAGTCCGTCCGTCGCGGCCACGAGCTTGGTCACGCGCTGCTCCGCCTGGGCCAGCCTGCCGTGGCATTCGCGGTACAGGGCGAGACCTTCCTCGAAGACGGCGAGGGCACGCTCCAGCGGCACGTCGCCGCGGGACAGTTCCTCGACCTTCGCCTCGAGGGCCGCGAGGGCGTCCTCGAACGAGAGTTTCTCGGTCATGGTTGTTCCTCCTTGGATTCGACGTGAACGTGAAGGCGCCCGTCCTGGAGGCGGACGACGAGGGGCTCGGTGTCGCGCACGGCACGGACCAAGGTGACCACGCCGCCCTCCGGACGCTCGACGATGGCGTAGCCGCGGCGCAGGGTGCCCAGAGGGCTGACCGCGTCCAGCCGCTCCGCGAGGGAGTCGAGGCGCTCGGACCGAACCGCGAGTTCACGAGCCGCGGAGTCTCGGAGGCCGCGAGCCAGATTCCCCAGTCGGTCCCGGGATCCGGCAACCTCGCCCTGGAGCCCCGTGGGAGACAGGCGCCCCCGGGCGACGGCCACGGACCGCCCGCGATCGTGGAGCCCGTCTCGCATCGCGGTGAGGCAGGCCTCCGAAAGGGTGCGGAGATGGGCCCGCAGCTCCTCGGCGTCGGGGGAGACGAGCTCCGCCGCGGCGCTCGGCGTGGGGGCGCGGACGTCGGCCACGAAGTCCGCGACGGTCACGTCCGTCTCGTGGCCCACGGCGCTAATCACGGGCACCGGGCACGCGGCGATGGCCCGGGCGAGGCTCTCATCGTTGAAGCACCACAGATCCTCGAGGGACCCGCCGCCGCGGGCCAGGATGACCACGTCCACGCGACCCTGTACGGCGGCCAGGGACTGCCGCAGGCTCGCCGGGGCCTCGACCCCCTGGACGAGGGCGGGCGACACGACGACGTCCGCGAGCGGGAAGCGCCTCCCCAGGACCGTGACCACGTCATGGAGGACGGCCCCGCGCTCCGACGTGACGAGACCGATCCGCTTCGGGTACGTGGGCAGGGGGCGCTTCCGCGCGGGGGCGAACAGGCCCTCGGCGTCCAGCTTCCTGCGGGTGGCCTGGAACGTGGCCCAGAACAGGCCGACGCCCTCCGGAGCCAGGGTGTGCACAACGAGCTGGACCTCGCCCCTCCGGGCGTACAGGTCGACGTCCCCCGTCGCGAGGACGGCCATCCCGTCCGCCAGGTCGAAGGCCACGGATTCCGCATCGCCGCGGAACAGGACGCAGGGGATCTGCGCGTTCTCGTCCTTGAGGGTGAAGAACACCATGCCCCCCGAGACGCGCTGGACGTTGCTCGTCTCCCCACGGACGAGGACGCGGGACAGGAGCGGATTGGACCGCACCGTGTCCCGCAGGAGGCGCGCCAGTTCGGACACGGACAGGGCGCGCGGGCCCGGCGTGGCCTCGTCCGCGCGGACGGCTAGGGTTCCCATGGTGTCCTCGAAGGAGGGCACCAGGGGCCGCCACGTATTTCAACCGCTCCGGGAGGGATGGGCGAAAGTGACGCGCGGGTCCGGAGGTCAGGCGGACGCCAGGAGGTCCTTCGCGGTGACCAGGGCGTGCAGTCGCACGGTGATCTCGGCGAGGCCGATCTTGCCGCCTTCCTCGCGGTCCACGACGGCCACGACGTCGTCGACGAGGGCGCCCTGGGCCCGCAGCCGCTCGATCGCGCCGCGGAGCGTGCCGCCCGTGGTGACCACGTCCTCGACGAACAGGACCTTGTCTCCCTTGGCGAGCTCGCCTTCGAACTCCTTCTTCGTGCCGTGCTCCTTGGTCGCCTTGCGGACCATGAGGTACGGCTTGCCGCTGGCCAGGCTGACCGCCGCGGCGATGGGCACGGCGCCCAGCTCGACGCCCGCGATCCGGTCCGCCCGGGCGGCGTAGGGCGCCATGGCGTCCCCGATGGTCCGGAGGAGCCCCGGCCGCGTGATGGCCTTCTTGATGTCGATGTAGTACGTCGATGTCTTGCCCGAGACCAGCGTGAACGAACCGAACTGGAGGGCCCCGCACGCCTTCAGCTCGGCGAGGAACTTCGCGCGATCGAACTCACCAGGGCTCATGCTTCTTCCCCAACCGATAGCCGAGGATGTTCACGCCGCGATGCAGCGCGGGCGTGATAAGGATGATGGCGAGGAGGCCGTACCAGCCGTCTCCCGAGAAGAACCGGGGCACGGACCATCCCGCGACGAGGAGGCTCAGGAGCAGCCCCCCGACGACGAAGTCATATTGGTCCAGGCCGGGTGCCTTCGCTCCGCGGGGCTTGTGCATCCGCCGCTTGAGGAACGCCCCGACCACGTCGCCGAGGAGAGCGCCGAAGGCGAGGACGGCCGAGGCGACGAAGGCGAGGACCGCGGCGGCTCCCGCGTCCGAGGCGGGCTGACCGAACGACCAGGACGACGAGGGATCGAGGAACGCGAAGGGGAGGAAGAGGAGGAGCCCGAGGAGGGCCCCGCTCAGCGTGCCGCCGATGAGGCCCCGCCAGGTCTTCCCGTCCCCCAGGAGCCGCTCCCCGTCACGGAGGGTGCGCCCGAAGTCCATGGGCGTCCCGCGGCCCCAGAGCACGGCGCTCGGGTTCGCCAAGAAGGCGGGCAGGAAGAACCAGAGGGCCTGCGGGATCGTCTCGAGGGCCATCGCCGCGGCGAAGGGGAGGAGCGCGGTGAACGCATCCGCGCCCCGGCTGCCGAACTCCTCGATGAGGGCGGCCCGGAAGACGCTCCACGAGTACGCGGTGCCGAGGAGGAGGTTCATCCCCAGGCCGACCGCCAGGTAGGCGCCGCGCGGCATCCGGACGGCCATGGACCCGCGTCATCCAGGAGGTGGCGTCAAAAGGCTACCGAACATATTGTACCCCGACGGCCCGCGGACGTCAGGCCTGCGGCAGGGCCTTGCGGATCACGAAGCGCGCAAGCCGCCAGAACACCTCTTCCACGTTCTCGCCCGTCTTC
>DUJI01000167.1 GCA_013329855.1 Thermoplasmata archaeon
ATGCGAACGTGCGGGAAGAAGAGGTGGAATACGTCGTGGGCACCGGCTACGGCCGCTACCGCGTCACGTTCGGCAATACGCAGGTGACCGAGATCAGCTGCCACGGCCGCGGAGCGGTGCACATGTTTCCCGGCACGCGGACGGTGCTCGACATGGGCGGGCAGGACACGAAAGCGATTCGCGTGAGCCCGAGCGGCGAAATTCTCGATTTCTGCATGAACGACAAGTGCGCCGCAGGGACCGGCCGGTTCATCGAGGGATCCGCCCGGGCGCTCGGCCTGACCCTGGCGGAGGTGGGAGACCTCTCGCTGCGCTCGAGCCAGCCGGTCAAGGTCTCGAGCACGTGCGCCGTGTTCGCGGAGATGGAGACCCAGGAGCAGCTCGCATGGGGCAACCGCCTCGAGGACATCCTGTACGGCGTCCACATGGCCATCGCGAGCCGTGCCATCGGCCTCGTGCGGCGGGTGGGCATCGAGCCCGAGGTGACGTTCACGGGTGGCGTCTCCCTGAACCGCGGGATGAAGCGGTGCCTGGAGGAGCAGTTAGGCATCCAGCTGAACGTGGCCCCCCTCACGATGTTCTGCGGTGCCCTCGGCGCGGCCCAGTTCGGCATGGAGAAGATGACGGCCACGGCGGTGGGCTGATGGAGGAACCGACGTGACGATCACCGCCGGCATTGACGTGGGGGCCAAGAGCACGCGGGCCGCGCTCCTGGAGGACGGGACCACGATCGTCGCGACCGAGGCCTCGCCCACGGGATTCGACTACGAGAAGGCGGGGCGCGACACGTACGCGAAGGCCCTGGCCGCGGCGGGACTTGCCGCCGACCGCGTGGCCAACGTCACCGCAACCGGGTTCGGTCGGTACCGCATCCCCTTCCGGGACCTCAACGTCACGGACATCACGGCGAACGCACGCGGCGCCCAGCTTCTCTTCCCGGGGACGCGTTCGGCGGTGGACGTCGGTGCCGGGAACGCGCGAGCGTTCCGGATCGACGAGCGGGGAAGAGTCCTCAAGTTCCGGTCGACGGAGAAGTGCGCGGCGGGAGGCGGTGGGTTCCTCGAGAAGATCGCGTACTACACGGGCGTCCGCCTGGACGACCTCGGGCGGACCGCCCTGGAGTCCACCCATCCCGTCGCCATCTCCACGATCTGCTCCGTCCTCGCGGAGTCCGAGGTCATCAACCTCGTGACCCAGGAGGTCCCCATGGTCGACATCCTCATGGGCGCCCACGAGTCGATCGCGGGGAGGGTGCTGCTGACCCTCAAACAGGTCGGCGTGGAGCCCCAGGTGACCCTTACGGGCGGGCTCGTGCTCAATCCCGCGTTCGTCCGGGCCCTCGAGACCCGGCTGGGCGTGACCGTGAACGCCTCGCCGCGGCTCTTCTATGCGGGCGCCCTCGGCGCCGCGATCCTCGGCCATGTCCGATGGGTGAAGAAGGCCGCGGCGGCCGGGTGAGGGGAAGACCATGCTCGAGGAGATCCCGTCCCCGTTCGCCGCGGCCGCGGAGGATTCCTACACGACCTTCGCATCCGTGAAGCGCTGGAAGGAGGAGACCGGCCGGCCCGCCGTGGGCTACTTCCCCGTGTACTTCCCGGAGGAGCTGGCCCACGCGATGGGGCTCCTGCCCGTGGGCCTGTACGGGGCCTCGGGGCGGTTGTCCCTGGACATGGCGACGGCCCACACGCAATCCTTCATCTGCTCGATCAGCCGCAGCGTGTTCCAGATGGCCCTCCAAGGCCACTTGGACGTCTTCGAGGGCCTTATCTTCTCGAACATCTGCGACGTCGCTCGGAACCTCTCCGGGATCACGAAGCGTAACCTCAAGGAGCGGCACGTGGACTACCTCCACTATCCGATCAACAACGGGACCGATTACGCCGCCCGTTACCTGCGCGAGGAGTACGCGCGAATCGGATCCGGGCTGCAGGGAATCGCAGGGCAACCGCTCGGGTCCGAGCAGCTCCGAGCGAGCATCACCCTGTACAACGAAAAGCGGCGGCTGCTGCGGGAGCTCGCGCAGCTCCGCCAATCCCGGCCCTGGCTCCTCCCGTACACGGAGTGGTACGCGGCGATGCGGGCGGGATTGATCCTGCCCGTCGAAGAGTACGTGCCGGCCCTCAAAGCGTACATCGGGGCCGTCGCGGCCCGAGGGACCAAGCCCAAGGACCGCCTCCGGGTGGTCGTGGCTGGCACGTTTTGCGAGCAGCCTCCGCTTCAGCTCATGCGGACGATTGAGGACGCGGGCTGCTACATCGTCCACGACGAGGCGCTCCTGGGCTCGCGCTGGATGAGCGACGTCCCCGTCGACGGGCCGGACCCCGTGCTCTCCCTGGCGAAGGCGTACGCGGAGAACCCGGAGCCGCTGACCGTGCGGTTCCATCCCGACATCGACAAACGAAGCCACGATGCGTCGTTGCTCGTGTCCTCGGGCGCCCAAGGCGTCATCTTCTGCACCCCGAAGTTCTGCGAGCCCGCCCTCTACGACAGCGTGATCTTCAAAGGCGTGCTCGACAAGGCGAAGGTGCCGTATCTCCACCTCGAGTACGAGGAGTCGGCCTCCAGTTTCGAACACGACCGCACGATGGTCGAGACGTTCGTGGAGTCGATTCTCTTCGAGTAGGCAGCCCTGGATTCCTGACGAAGAAGCGGACCGGGCAGGATTTGAGCCCAGAAGGCCCACCCCGGGGTCACGGAACCTTCGACCGCCCATCGATGTGTTCGAGGAGCTCCTTGGTCCGCAGGATTGGAATGGTCCCGATTTGCTTCAACACCAGAAGATCCTTGTCGCCCGTGACCAAGGCATCAACCTCCGCGACAACGCTCGCCGCGGCTAGCGGCGCATCCTTATGGTCCCGCATGCGGCGGGCCCAACCCTCAACCTCCGCACGGTATTCTCGTCGGGCTACCAACTCTCCCGCTTCAAAGATCGTTTCGAGGAACCTGAGGGCAGTTGGCAAATCCGGATGCTCCGCGAAGCTATCTTGAAGCACGGTGTAAACCTCCTCGATGACGTCCTCCGCGAACACCAGGGCTAGTTCGCCTTCGAGCGACCGCAATAGTAGTGCTCGCTCGTTTCCCCTGAAGAAGAGCCCCGAGAGGATCGTGTTCGCGTCAATCGCGACTCGCGTAGTGCTCCCTCCAGAGGCGGTCTTTCGCCTCCTTCACGAGGGCACTCAGACGTTTCGGGGAGAGGTTCGTATCAGCGGCCATCCTTTCGAACAGCGCAAAACGCTTCTCCAAGTCCTCCCCTGCGACAAGTCGGATTCCTTGCTCCTCCTCGAGGAAGATGAGTTTGCTCCCCTTGCGGAGACCGAGCCTCTTGCGAATCGAAGCCGGAAGGGTGACTTGCCCCTTCGAGGTAACGGTCGCGACATCGACCATGTGGAAGTAGTAAGGTATTCCTTACCCAAATAGGTTTCGCTCGACAGCGGTCGGGCGGAAGCTCCGGGAGCGAGGGTGGCCGCGGTTCACGTTGAGACTTGGAACCGAAACGACTACTCGGTATGGGCCAGGTCCCGGTTGCCCTGTCCCTATCCGGGAATCACCGCTCGGGTCTCGGTTAGTTGCCACTCCATGGAAAAGTGGACCGGGTGGGATTTGAACCCACGGCCTCTACCATGCCAAGATAGCGATCTTCCAGCTGATCTACCGGCCCGCGAGGGCGCCCTAAGATAGGGTCCGCTATTAATGTTTCTTGACTGCGCTCTTCCTGGTTTCCTTGCGGCGAGAAGCCTCGGCGAACATCTCGAGAGGCTTCTCCTTCCGCACCTTCTCACCGGGGATGACGATGGGGTACTCCCCCGTCAGGCATCCGAGGCACACGTCGTCCCGGGACTGCTTGAGCGCGTTGATGAGTCCTCGCATGGACAGGTAGCCCAGGGAGTCCGCCGTGATGAACTCCCCGATTTCGGGCACCGTCTTCTCGTTCGCGATGAACTGCTCGCGCGTCTTCATGTCGATTCCGAGGAAGCAGGGCGAGCGAATCGGCGGGCAGCCGATGCGCACGTGGACCTCCTTCGCGCCCGCTTGGCGCACGATCTGCACGATCTTCCGGAGCGTCGTGCCGCGGATGATGGAGTCGTCGATGAGCACGACCCGCTTGTTCTTCACCGCGGATCGGATTGGGTTCAGCTTGAGCATCACCCCGACCTCACGCTCCGACTGCTCCGGCATGATGAACGTGCGCTCGATGTAGCGATTCTTGATCAGACCCTCGACGAGGGGCAGGCCCGCAACGGCGGCGTACCCCTGGGCCTGGGCCCGACCCGATTCGGGGACGGGCACGACGATATCCGCGTCCACGGGATGCTCCCGCGCGAGTTCTTGCCCGATCTTCACGCGGGCGTCGTAGACCAAGCGTCCGTCGATGACGCTGTCGGGCCGCGCGAAGTACACCCACTCGAACATGCAGTGCGCGGAGTGGGTCGGGTGGGGGAGGCGGAAGGAGTCGAAGCCACCCGGACGGAGCTCGACGATCTCGCCCGCCTTGAGGTCCCGGATGAAGCGGTATCCGAGCGCATCGAACGCCACGCTCTCCGAGGCGATCATCATGGTGCCCTCCCGTTCCCCGATGCAGAGAGGGCGGATCCCGAGCGGGTCGCGGACGGCGTACACCGTGTCGTTGATCAGGAGAGCGAGGCTGTAGGCCCCCTGCAGACGGTTCGTGAACTCCTTCAGGGCGCGCCTCGGGTCGCCCGTACTCACGAGTTCGTTGGCCAAGAGACGGATGATGACCTCGCTATCCGAGGTCGTCATGAAGGCCCAGCCCTTCCGGCTCAGGTCCTCCCGAATCTCCGCGGCATTGACGATCTCCCCGTTGTGCGCCAGGGCGACGTCGCCGTAGGACGTCTTCACGACGATGGGCTGTGCGTTGTCGAGGACGCTGGAGCCCGCGGTCGAGTAGCGCACGTGGCCGATGCCCGAGCGTCCCCGGAAGCCCATGAGGTCGTCTTTGGTGAGCACCTCATGGACCAGCCCCATGCCCCGCTTCGACTTGATCTCGCCCTCGAACACGGCGATCCCCGCGGACTCCTGGCCGCGGTGTTGCAGGATCCTCAGGCCATAGTAGAGCTCCGTGGCCACGGGCTGCTCGCTCGCGCAACCGATGATGCCGCATTTCTCGCGCGGGCGGAGGTCGGAGTACTCCGACACAGCGCCGTCCGACGACATCCTCAGTGCCTCTTCGCCCAGGAGTAGTTCCTCAACTTCTTCGTGCTGCCGTATCCGCAGGAGGCGCACACGCCCTTGCGTTTGTGATACGCCCGTTGGCCACAGCGCCGGCAGCGGATGTGGACCGACTTGCGGCCCATCTTCCCGAGCGATGCGGTTCCCTTGGTCATCTACGCCGCCTCTCCATCGTCAGGGGGAGATGTAGATCACGTTGTCCCCGCGCACGATCGCGAGGTCCATCTTCCGCTGGGACTGGTTGTCCTGGGTCTCCTCCGCGTTGCGGAGGACGAGGTTCATGTGCGGGTCGAATCCGTCCAGGATGCCCCGGTACCCGCGGCCTCCCTTGAGCTCGACCATGACGTTGGACGAGATCTTCTGGTTGAGCAAGGAGAGTGGCTTAATCATGGGACCACGTCCGAAGGAGAGGAGGAGCAGTACTTAAAGGTCTCGGCGAGCGGGATGCGACTTTCTCCAGGGAGGAGGAGCATCACGGGACCGGCTTGACCACGGGACGCCCCTTCCCCAGGCCCGCCCCCTTGCGCGGACTGATGAGGAATGGGGACTGGCGGAGGACGTCCATGCCCACGATCATGTGGTATTTCATGTCCTTGCGGTCGGTCACCGCGACCTGCGCCTCAAAGGCCTCGCCCGCAATGACCACGGTGGCGGACATGACGTCCCGCTTCTCGGGATGCTCCGCGGCCGCGGCCCGCGTCCGCACGTGACGAAGCACGGGACCGAGGCCGAGCCGCTTGGCCTGGTCATGCTCCTCTAGGAGTACATCCCGAACCCGGGCATCGACATCCGCGCCTTCGTGGTGGGGGACCGGGTCATCACCTCCATGAGACGCGTCGCCCAGATGCATGAGTGGCGGTCCAACATCCACCTCGGAGCCAAGGGCGTGTCCATCGAGCTGGCCGACCACGCGAGGGACATCGCCGTCCGCGCCTCTAGGGCCGTGGGCCTGGAGATCAGTGGCGTGGACATGATTTTCCGCGGGGACGAGCCCGTGGTCCTCGAGGTGAACGCGTCCCCGGGTTTCCGCGGTCTCCTCCAGGCCACCCAGATCAACGCCGCGGACGCGATGGTGGACTACGCGGTCGAGAAGGCGTCCTCCGGGGCGAAACCCAAATGACCCACGCCCGGGTTGGGTGGTGCCGTGCCGGAAGACACCATCCCGGGTGCCCGGGTCCGGGCCACGACCAAGCACGGCGAGCTGAGCGTGGACGAGATCGCCGAGATGCAGCCCGGCGGGGCACGTCTCATGGACGAGCTCGCCCACCGCTACTGGGTCCTCTACTACGCCGCGAAGGGAGGGAACTGGGACCTCGCGCGCTACATGGAGCGGGAGTCGGAGAAGCTCCTTGCGATCCTGGGCACGGCGCGGCCCAAGTACGCCGCGGACCTGGACGTGTTCGTGAAGGAGAATCTGGGCCCCCTGGACGCCGCCATCCGGGCCCGCGACTGGCCGGCCTTCGAGGCCGCCTACCGCCGCGGGATCGAGGCCTCCGACGTCTACCACGCGAAGTACAACAAGTCGTTCCTCCGCTTCCGCCTCCCGGACCACCCACCGGAGTGGTTCGACCTCGGGCCGCGATAGCCTTTTGTGACGGACCGGCTTTCGCACGACCTGCGAGGCGCGAACGATGAAGTACGTGACGCTCGGGCGCAAGGGTCCCAAGGTCTCCGAGGTCGGCATAGGGATGTGGCAGGCCGGCGGCAAGTCCTGGGGCCAAGACGTGGTCGATCACGATTGCCAGCAGGCCATGGAACGCGCCATCGACCTCGGGGTCAACCTGGTGGACACCGCGGAGGCGTACGGCGAGGGCCATTCCGAGGAGGTCGTGGGCCACGCCATCCGGGCCGCGGGACGCGACCGCGTGTTCATCGCGACGAAGGTCTCGGGGGATCACCTGCGGCCCCGGGATGTGGAGCGCGCATGTCGCCGGAGCCTCAGGCGCCTCGGGGTGCGGGAGATCGACCTGTACCAGGTGCACTGGCCCAACCCCTGGGAGCTTTCCCCGATCCCGGAGACGATGAAGGCCCTGGAGCGACTCCAGCGTCAAGGCCGGATCCGTCACATCGGCGTGAGCAACTTCGACGTCCGCGACGTGGAGGAGGCCCGCTCCTCCTTCTCCCGCGCGGACATCGTCTCGGACCAGGTGCAGTACAGCCTGCTCCACCGGGAGCCGGAGGCGGGACTCACGTCGTACGCGAAACGCGAGGGGATCGCCCTGCTCGCGTGGAGCCCAATCGCCAAAGGCGTGCTCGCCGCGAAGTACACCCCCGCGAATCGACCCAAGGATTCCATCCGCTCCGACAACGACCTGTTCCGGCCTCAGAACCTGAAGGTGGTCGCGCCCCTGGTGGCCCTCGTGCGGAAGACCGCGAAGGCGCACGGGAAGACGCCCGCGCAGGTGGCCCTGCGCTGGCTCGCGGACCATCCCGGGGTGATCCCGATTCCCGGTGTGAAGCGGCCCGCCCAGGCCGAAGAAAACGTGGGGGCCGCCGGGTGGTCCCTGCGCCGCGCGGAACGGGCGGCCCTGGACCGGACCTCGGCGGCGGTGCTCGGCCGGTTGGACACCTTCTGAGGCTCAGCCCTGCGGAGGTGAAGGCGGGTTCACCGGGGGCTGTGCCGGGGGCGTCTTCGGTCTGCGGCGGATGACCACGGCGACGACGATCGCGACGATGACGATCACCACGATGGCCGCCGCGTAGACCGTGTAGTCCGGCGGCGAGCTCGGCGGCGCGGGCGCCGCGGAGGACGCGACGTCGAGGGTGCCGCTCATCACGGAGGCTCCGTGGATCCCGCAGGCGTAGGTGAAGTTCCCCGCCTGACTCGGCACGAAGGTGAACCGGACCGGGTGCGTGCCGTTGAAGGTCGCGGAGACCGTGTTGCCCGAGGTTGAGTTGGTGTGGGCGAAGTCCACGTAGAAGTTGTGGGCCACGCCGTCCGCCGAGAACAGGTCGATCGTGACCGTCTGCCCCTGCTGGACGTTCAGCGTGGGGCCGGGCTGCGTGATCGAGGCGGCCGTGAGGCCCCAGCCATGGGCCGTTCCCGCACTGCCCCACAGGGTGTAGGTGGGCGCAGGCAGGACGACGAGCTCGCCCCACATCGTGCCCGGATGGATGCTGCACCGGTACGTGTACGTCCCCGGACCCTGGGATACCGTGAGGTTGAACCAGATGGGCCCCGTGGTCGCGCTGAACGGCGCGGAGATGGACTCCGTGGACTGGTGGACCGAGTCGGTGTTGAGGTCGAGGAACCAGTTGTGGGTCACGCCGTCGTGGCTGTACAGGTGCAGGTCGAGCTGCTCGCCCGTCGTCACGACGAGGGTCGGGCCCGGGCTCGTGATCGTCGTCGGGGTGAGGCCCCACCCGGTGACCGTGTCGCCGTAGAGCGCGTAAGGCCCGGTGGGGGTCGAGGCGGCGGGGGAGGGCGTCACCGAACCTGGTGCGGCCGCCGCGAACGTCGCGCCTGCCAGCAGGAGGGCCAGCAGGACGGTTCCAGACAGAATGGACTTCATGAGGTTCCCTTCGTTTCCGTTTTCGGTCAGACCAAGAACGCCCTTTCCTTAAACGTTCGCTGTAGGATGGGACATGCTTCGAAGTGCGGGGGATGGGATTTTCCGCCCCGCGCCGAGAGGACGCGGGGCCTTTGAACCCATGAACTCCTGCGAGGCGGGATTTTAAGTCCCGCGCCGTTGTCCTAGCTTGGCTACCCCCGCAGATCCGAGGATGCGCGCGTTGGTATAATGGGCTATCGCCGCGCGACTCCCCGGCGCGTGCGTGGCGCTCCGAACACTTGAAGGCTCCCGTGACCATCCCGGACGGCTGCGGAGGATGGAGACACGGCCAACGCCCAGCGACTCGAGGAACTCGTCCGGCTCTTCCAGGAACGCGCGCCCATCGCGCAGTACTTCGGGATGACGCTCACGTACAACGGGGAAGGCGGCGCGGTCGTCGACCTTCCGTACAATCCGAACTTGGATCATGCGCTGGGCGGTGTCCACGGAGGCGTCTACGCGACGATGATCGACACCGAGGGCTGGTTCACCGCGGCGGCGACTACGGACCGCTCGTGCTGGGTCGCCACCTCGGAGTTCACGATCCATCTCCTGGAGCCTGTGTTGCGCGCGCCGCTACGCTCCGTGGGGCGTCTCGTCAAGGTCGGCAAGCGGCAGGTGGTCGCGGAGATGCGCTTGGAGGACGGCGGGGGGAGGCTCGTGGGCCACGGCGTGGGGACGTTCATCATCCTGCCGAACGTGCCGACAGCATGACCCGGGCGACGGAACCCCCACGTTTATTACGCCCCGGAACCGTCGGGCCTCCATGGGTCGCCTCGACGACCGGGTAGCCTTGGTGACGGGTGCGAGCGGGGGTATCGGCCGGGCCACCGCGGTCGAGCTCGCGCGGGAGGGCGCCGACATCGCCATGCAGTTCCACCGCGGCAAGGACTCCGTGGAGGCCACCGCGAAGCGCGTCCGGGAGCTGCACAGGAAGGCGATCGTCGCACAAGCGGACGTGTCCGATCCGGAGTCATGCCGCGAACTCGTCCGCTCGACCGTTGAGGCCATGGGCCGCGTGGATGTGCTCGTCTGCATGGCGGGTCATCCGTTCCTTCCGGACCAATGGTCCAAGGAGTTCACGTCCCTCTCGCCCGAGGAGCTGCGTCGTCCCCTCGAGGTGGACCTCCTCGGTTCCGCGTATGTGGCCCAGGCCGCGCTGCCCGCGATGATGCACCAGGGCCGTGGGAGCATCATCCTCATCGGCTCCACCCCCGCGATCACGGGCGACGTCGTCGGGATTCCCTACCTCGTCGCGAAGGCGGGGCTCTTCGCCCTGACGCGGGCGCTTTCCCAGACGTACGGCCCCCAGGGGATTCGTGTGAACGCCCTCGCGCTCGGCAGCATTGAGTCCGAGGCGATGGCCCGTCTCCCGCAGGAGGATCGTAAGGCCCTCGCGGAGGAGCCCGCTCTCAAGCGGTGGGGGCGACCCGACGAGGTGGCCCACGTCGTCGCTTTCCTCGCCTCGGACGACGCGTCGTACGTAACGGGCCAGACCGTCGTCGTCGATGGCGGATACGCGATGCGGTGAAGCCGCAATCACCGGGCGGAGCCGCCGCCCTCCAAGGCGTACGTCATCTGCTCGTTGCAGGCGTGGCAGGTGACGACGAGCGTCGGCCCGCCGCTGGCGAATTTCTCGTGGACGATCCAGTGGCAGCGGCCGCATCGGGAGACGAGTCGGACCTCCTCCTGGTGCCCTCGGACTTTCAGGAACAGGCCCTCGTCCGTGCTCCGCCAGTGCAGGACAGCGAGGCCCAGGGACTCGGCGAACGGGACGTCGCGGACCATCTCCCTCGCTCCACGTCCGCGATGGGCTACGCACGGCTTACGCTTAGCCCCTGGGCGTCGGATAGGTCACGCGACCGCCGTGGACCTTCGCGAACGGGGTCAGCTTGTGCTCCTGCGTCTGCCCGGGCGCGAGGATGTGGACCACCCGGACCCCGCGGACGACGAGGACGTCCGAGAGCAGCCCGCGGTGGCATTTCCACGGCACGGCTTCCGCGCACATGACGGCCATGCGTCGCTCCCGGGCCCAGGTGAGGAGACGTTCGAGGGCCTCGGAGAACTCGGGGTCCTCCATGTGGTCCGCGTATCCGCGGAAGCCGGTGTTCCGCCATCCCGTGTTCATGGAGTCCGGTCGCGGCTGGCGGTAGCCGCCGAGTCCCACGAGGTGCTCGTAGTCCAATCCGGCCTTGGCCAAGCTCGCAGAGAGGGCCTCGCCGCTCGCCCAGGGGACCCGGCTCGAGGTCGGGAAGTGCCTCACGTCGACGAGCAGTTCGATCCCGTTCTCGCGGAGGAGGCCGAGGAACTCCTCCCAGGTCCGCGTCGAGTGACCGAGGGTCCAGATCGTGGTGTCAGGAGGAATCAGCACGGAAGCCGCTCCCGCAAGGGGCTCGCGCGGATGAACGTAGGCCCGGGGCTCAGCGGTAGGATTGGCAGCGGGTGCAGTACCATCGGCCGTACTGGGCCACCCAGCTCAGGGGGGAGCCGCACACGTGGCAGGTGGGCTGACTGTACTGAGTCTGAGGGCCTTGGACGGTCATGCCCGCCGCGGGCGGCTGCGGCGGGTAGGCGTACGGAGGCGCGTAGCCCTGGTACGGATACCGCGGCCCGTAGTAGGCGGTGCGCGGAGGCGCGGCGGCCGCGAGAATGATCCCCACGATGAGGAGGATGACGCCCAGACCGCACAGGAGCCCAAGGAGGGGCACGAAGATGCCGATGGCCATGAGCACGCCGCCGACCACGATGAGCGTCACCGCGAGATCCTGCTCGGGCATGGCAACGAACCTCGCGGGAATGGGTGGCGTACGATAAATAGGCCGCGGGATGCCGCCAGGTGGCGGCTAGTCCCGAACCGGCTGTGCAATCCGGCTACTGCACCTTCACGGGCCGGGCCGTGGTCGCGAACCGCGACCGTCGGCACGTGCACTCCTCGGCTCCTCCGCAGCCGATGCAGAAGAACTCGTGCCGCTCCACGTCGAAGGCCACGCGGAGACCGCAGCCGCAGGCCTGCGGCGTAGGCGCACGGACCGCGTGGACCTCAGGGAGTCCCCCGCGATGGGAGGACGGAGAGACGTGTCCTGCCATTGCGTCCCGGTTGTCTGTCATGACGACCACCTCTCATTCCTGCCTATCTATGTTGGTCCGCCCTCCTAGAAAAACCTGACGGCCCACTAAGTAGATGCGTGCTTACGTCCGGCGTGTGACGTCCCTTCGCGGCGCCCTTCCCGAGGCCTTTCGGATATCCTCGAAGAAGTGCTCGCTCGGATGGGTGACGGGTTCCGCGGTCTTCTCCACTTCCTTCGCGCGCAGCTCAATCCTCCCGATCTTGCCGCTGATCGTCTTGGGCAGGTCCGTCACGAACTCGAGGATTTTGGGCGCCTTGAAGGGCGTCAGGTTGGCCCGCGTGAACTGGAAGTGGTCGTCGGCGAGTGCGCGGGAGGGTGCGAAGCCCGGTGGCACTGCGACGAACGCCTTGACCGCGTTGCCGCGAATCGGGTGCGGTGCTCTGATGGCGGTCCCCCTCGGCAGACATTATCAAGCGCGAGTGTCGAAGAGGAAGTATTATCGATTCCTTGTCGCGTTTGTTTCCCCTTCCTTCTGGGTGCAGGCTGGTGTAGCGTGAAGCGGATGGTCACCGTCGCAATCGTCCTCCTCGTCGTCGCGGTCGTGTTCCTGGTCGGGCTCCTCGGGTCGGGAGTCCTCAACCCCAAGCCCGCGGTGACCTACACGCGGGCGGGCGTCATCCCGGCGACCGGCGTGAAGATCACGCCGTCCACGGACACCTTCCCTCCGATCCTCCTTTCCGACGAGTGGGAGACGCCGATTCCCATGCCCGGTCCCGTGAACACGGCGGGCGCGGAGGACTCCCCCTTCATCACGCCGGACGGCCAGACGTTCCTGTTCTTCTTCACGCCGGACGTACGGGTGCCCGCGGAGAAGCAACTGCTCGATCATGTGACCGGGATCTGGTCCACGACGCGGAGCGGCAGGAACTGGAGCGAGCCCGCGCGCGTGGTCCTGAGCAACGACCTCGCCCTGGACGGCTGCCCGTTCCTCCAGGGGACCACGCTGTGGTTCTGCTCCGCGCGCGCGGGGAACTACCGCAGCATCGACCTGTACACGGCCCAGCTCTCCAACGGCGCGTGGGGGAACGTGGTGAACGCGGGCGCTCAGCTGAACCGGGAGTACCAGGCCGGGGAAATCGCCCTCTCGCCGGACGGGCAGACGATGTACTGGGGGAGCGGCGACTTCACCTCGGGTACGAACGTTCTCTACGAGTCCAACCAGACGGCGACGGGATGGGACACGCCCGTCCGCGTCCCGAACGTGAACAACGTGTCCAACGCCTTCCTGCCCTTCGTCCCGTACCCCGGCACCGAGCTCTGGTTCACCGCGACGAGCGGCCTCGGGAACCCCGGGCCCGCGATTTACCGGTCGCTGCGCCAGGGGAATGGGTGGGGACCTCCGGAGGAGATCGTGTCCCGCTTCGCCGCGGAGCCCACCCTGGACGCGCAGGGAAATCTGTACTTCGTCCACCACTACTTCCGAGCTAACATGACCATGATCGAGGCGGATATCTACGTCGCGTACCACAAAGGCGTGGCAGCTTCTTCCGTGATGGCACCATCCATTCCGGTCAGCTTCCACGCGGTCCCGGTTCAGATGGGATGCCCCGAGCGGATCCTCGTCCCCGCGCGAATATGAGAGCAGAACCGCTCGGACCCGAACGGAACAGTGACCGACTGTAACCTGCCTTCCGGCTCCGGGAAGGGCCCTCAGGGTGCCCCGCCTTCGTCGTCCTCCCGCTGTCCGGGCCACCAGTAAAGCCGCCGCCCGGTCGCAGCGGCTACGAGCATTCGACACCCCAGGACGAGTGTGAGCAGACCCATGACGAGGCCGAACAGGCCGAAGCCGAGGTCGCCCATGCTCCAGGACAGGAGTACGAGGGCGAATCCGGCCAAGGCCACGAGGAGCAGGATGGTCCCCACGACGGCGTAGGCGAGCCGCTCTACGGGAGCCGGCGCCCTCGGAGAGAGCCACGTCCGCACGCGCATGTTTGTGTCTTCCGAGCGCCGCCTCGTCGGGGTTTGCACACCCTCCCGGTCCGACCGTATCCATCCTCGAATACTCAAGGATTCGCGCACGACTGGAACGCGGGAGCGTTCCTCAAGCAGCGCGCCGTCTATCTTTGCGGGTCTCGCAGTCAACGCAGACCCTACGCGGCCGACAGGATAGAGACCTCGTGCTCGAGCCGGCGGATCCGTTCCAAGAGCTTCGTCTTCTCCCGCTCGATGTGGTGTTCGCTTCGCACGAGTGTCCAAGGGGATTCCGATTCGACCTCCTTCAGCTTCGACCGGAGCTTCTCAAGCATCGCCTCATCCCGGTCCCGCATCGTTTCGCGAATCTCCGCCGCCTCCTCGGCGTTGGGCGTGCCGGGATGGCCGCTGTCGGGATACCAAATCCGGTGGTAACTGCCCATAAGCAGCCCCATGGCCGCCATGTTTGCCGAGGCAATGGAGGCTCCGATGCAGGCTGAGCCCGCACAGGCCGCCGCGCTCGCGCACCCGCAGCCGACGCTACAGGAACAAGGCATCATTTCCCTCTCTTGACGAGGGAGGGCGCTGCGCAAGATAAGCCTTCGGAGGGATTCCACCACGATCGCAGTGCGGGGCCGCCAGGATGGGTTGAACGCGCCCCGCTCCCGGTCCCCGAGCCGACGGGCGGCGGGAAGGAACAGAACCGAATTGCGCCTCCAAGAGGCTTGACACGAATTCAAACTGAGCCAACGGAGTGAGTGGGTCCGCCCGGATTTG
Organism: Thermoplasmata archaeon; assembly: GCA_013329855.1. Classification (GTDB taxonomy): domain Archaea; phylum Thermoplasmatota; class Thermoplasmata; order RBG-16-68-12; family RBG-16-68-12; genus RBG-16-68-12; species RBG-16-68-12 sp8695u. The sequence goes on from DUJI01000167.1 coordinate 14,555, forward strand.
AACCGGAGTCGCCAGCACCCCAAGCTGGTAGGATTTCTTGTAGGTGGGGAGACCGCAAGACGGTCCCCGCAACTATACCAAGCTACCCCACGGACCCGCGGCGTCCTCGAACGGTTGCAGGGCTAAATAGGTTCTCGTTCCAAGGGGGAAAGAAGGGGAGCGAGGGCCCGGAGGCCCTCGGTGCCGCGGACTACGCGAGCTGGGTGTATCCCAGCGCGCTGTCCTGGTAGTACGTCAGGGACCATTGGGGCGGCGCGTCCAGCGTGAAGGGCAGCATGTACGAGGAGCTCAGGCCCTGCACGGCTCCCGCGGCGGTCGTGATCGCCTCGTTGTACAAGACGCCGCTGAATTGGTAGTCCGCGATGGGGAAGCTGGAGCAGCACGGCTGCCACTCGATCTGCGTGTACATCCCGTAGAACATCGTGCCGCTGTACGGGATCGAGGCCACCCAGGTCTGACCGATCGTCGTGTCGTCGATCGTGAAGACGACGGACTTGTTCGTCACGTCGTCCAAGATGGTCAGCACCAGGTGCGTCCCGAACGGCGAGGGGACCCCGGGCACCACGTCCGGGTTGTTG
>DUJI01000149.1 GCA_013329855.1 Thermoplasmata archaeon
CGGCGGCGCCGGCATCCAGGCGGACCTCAAGTCCTTCGCCGCCGTGGGCGTCCACGGGACCTCCGTGATCACCTGCGTCACGGCGCAGAACACGCGGGCCGTGACCTCCATCTTCCCGCTCCCGCCGGCGGAGATCCGGGCCCAGCTGCGCGCCGTCCTCGACGACTTCGACGTGCGCGGGGCCAAGACGGGCATGCTGTACTCCGCGGACATCGTGAACGCGGTCGCGAGCGAACTCGGGGCGACGGACTTCCCGCTCGTGGTGGACCCCGTCATGGTCGCGACCGTGGGCGCGCGGCTCGAGCGGGACGACTTCCGCGACGCGCTCGTGGAGTGTCTCCTCCCGCGGGCCGACCTCGTGACGCCGAACCGCCGCGAGGCCGAACGGCTGGCCGGTCACCCCATCCGCGACCTGGCGGACATGGAGAGCGCGGCCCGGGAGATCCGCTCACTGGGCGCGGGTGCCGTGCTCGTGAAGGGCGGGCACGTGGCCGGGGACCTCGTGGACGTCCTGGATGACGGCCACCGGATCCGCCGGTTCCGCAGCTTCCGCCACGCGAAGGAGCTCCATGGGGCGGGATGCACCCTGGCCGCTTCCATCGCCGGCTACCTCGCGCAGGGGGAGCCGCTGGTCCGGGCCATCGAATCGGCCCGGAGCCGGGTGGCCGCGGGCTTCCTCACCTCGTACCGCGCGGGCCACGGCGTCGAGGTGATCAACTCCCACGTCCGACCGGACCGGTACGAGGTCTGGCTGGCGCTCGTCCGAGCGGCCCCGGCATTGTCAAGAGCCGTCCCTGCGCGCCTCCGGCCCCGAGGCGGGCTGCGGCTCACCTACGCCTTGGCGGGTGCCACGGCCGCCCGGGACTTCTGCACATGGAGGGAAGAGGACGGACGGGCCCTTTTCGATGCCCCGGGCGTCGATCCGCGGATCGAGCTGGCGGTCCTCCATGTCAATCCGACCCTGCGGGCGTCGGCAACCTTAATGTACCCCTGGAAAAATCTCCGACGCCTCGGACCCGGCCCCCTGAGGGCCCTGGTCCTCGACCGCTCGTCGGCGGGATCCCAGGGCCGCGGACCGGACGGGGTCGAGCGCGCGATCTTGGAGGCGGGGACGACACCGGACGTCCTCGTGGACGCAAGGACCGAAGGCAGGGACACGACGATGCACATCCTGGGCGAGGACCCGCAGCGCGTCCTCCGTAAGGTCCGCCGGGTCCTGGACAGAGGGACCCCATGAAGATCGCCGTGTTCACGGACAGCTACCTGCCCACGGTGGACGGCGTGGTCACGTCCGTCCTCACGACCCGCCGGCAGCTGGAGGCGGACGGCCACGAGGTCGTCGTCTTCGCGCCCGCGGATCCCCGACGCCGCGTGAAAGACGAGGCGAACACGATCTTCGTGCGCGCCCACGAGCTCCGTCACTACCCAGGCTACCGGCTCGCCATGTTCCCCGGGCGGGAGGTGGACCAGGTCAAGGAGCTCGGCGTGGACGTGATCCACATCCACGGCGTCGGCACGGTGGGCATCAAGGGCCTCTGGGCCTCCTGGCAGGCCCGGATCCCGAGCGTCCAGACGTTTCACACGATGATCCAGGACACGCTCCCGTTCTACTCCCCCTTCGGGATCAACCTGCATGTCCTCGAGCGCGGGCTGCGCCTCTACCTCCGCGTCTTCCTCCGGAAGTCCACGGGCGTGGTCGTCCCGAGCCGCGCGATCCTGGACGAGATCCTCCAGCTGTCCCCGGAGGCGCCCATCACGGACGTCATCCCGACGGGCGTCGACCCGGAGCGCTTCTCCCCGTCCGTCTCGGGTCAGAGCGTCCGGACGAAGTGGGGCCTCAACGGGGATGACATCATCCTCCACGTGGGCCGCGTGGCGCCCGAGAAGAACCTGGCCACGCTGATCCACGCCTTCCCGCGGATCAAGGAGGCCAACCCGGATGCCAAGCTCCTCGTCGTCGGCTCGGGCCCGTACCTGGAGCGGTACTACGACCTCGTCCGCCACATGAACCTCGCGGGGGACGTGATCTTCACGGGCTTCGTCCCCGACGCGGACCTGCCGCGGTACTACGCGGCCGCCGACGCCTTCGCCATCGCGTCCAAGTTCGAGACCCAGGGCCTCGTCATCCTCGAGGCGCTCGCCGCGGGGAAGCCGGTCGCCGGCGCCGACTTCCGCGCCATCCCCGAGTTCGTCCACGAGGGCGAGAACGGGTTCCTGTTCGATCCCGGGGATGCGACGAGCTGCGCGGACGCCGTCCTCGCGTGCCTGGCCCACCGGGACGAGATGCGGGCCGCGGCCCGGGCGAGCGCGCTGCCCTTCTCCGTGGCGAACTGCACCCGGCGCCTGGAGCACGTGTACGAGCGGCTCCTGACCGCGTGAGGCTCGCTAGAGCTTAATACGCCCGCCCCTTGTGGCCCCCACCGTGATCGGCATCCTCGGGGGCGGCCTCTCGGGTCTCGTCCTCGCCTCGCGGCTCCGCGACGCGGAGGTCCTCGAGGCCGCGGAACGGCCGGGCGGTCTGTGCCGCAGCCTCTCCGCGGACGGATACACGTTCGACCCCCACGGATCCCACATCCTCTTCTCCCGCAACCCGGAGGCCATGGAGTTCTACGAGGATCTGCTCGGGGACAACGTGAGCCGCCGACGGAGGAACACGAAGGTCTTCTACAAGGGCCGCTACGTGAAGTACCCGTTCGAGAATGGCCTGTCCGAGCTCCCCGTGGAGGACAACCTGGCCTGCCTGCTCGGCTTCGTGCGGGCGCAGCTCGCGAGGGCCGCCGGCGGGCTCCCGGAACCCGCGAACTTCAAGGAGTGGATGTACCAGCGGTTCGGGGCGGGCATCACGGAGGCGTACCTCCTGCCCTACAACGAGAAGATCTGGAAGACGCCCGCGGAGGACATGGGAATCGAGTGGGTCCAGGGACGCGTCCCCGACCCGCCCCTCGAGGACGTGATCAAGTCCAGCCTGGGCATCCCCACGGAGGGATACACCCATCAACTCCACTTCCTGTATCCGCGGGACGGCGGGGTGGAGAGCCTGATCCGGGGCCTCGTGCCCCACGTGCCGCACGTCCGGAGTTCCTTCCGCGTGACCTCCGCCCGGA
>DUJI01000230.1 GCA_013329855.1 Thermoplasmata archaeon
ATGCCGCAGATGGTGGCGCTGTTCAACGGCGTCGGCGGCGGCGCGGCGGCGCTGCTGCGCGAGCTCGAGGCCGGCATCGAGCGCGCCGGTCGCGACCGGCTGGTCGTGAATCTGGGTTTGCCGGTCAAGCTCAAGGTGCACGACTCGGTGTTCGTGCCGCTGGCCAAATGGGCGATGCTGATGGCGGGCAACTACCGCTGCATCACGAAGGACGGCATGCGCCCGATCAAGGAAGCCGTGCACGGCGACCTGCCCGCCGCGCGCGCGGTCTACGACTGGGTGGTGCGACTGTGCAAGTCGCTCGGGGCCGACGAGAAGGATCTGGTGCCGTTCGAGAAGTACGCCGCCGCCGCGCAGGGGCTCGCGAGCCCTTCGTCCGCGGCGCGCGCCCTGTACGGCGGCGCCCCAAACATCGAGCGCGTCGACTTGCTGGTGAAGACCGTCGCGGCGCAGAAGGGCATGCAGTCGGACGCGATCGACGAGATCGTCGCCCTGGTCGACGCGCAGCTCGCGCTCAACCGGCGCGCGAAGAAATAATGCGCTCGCCCTACTTTTCCGCCTCGCCGGCGTCTTCGATGCCGAGCTCCTGGATCTTGCGCGTGATGGTGTTGCGGCCCATCCCGAGCAGATTGGCCGCCTCGATGCGCCGCCCGCCGCTGCGCGCGAGTGCCCTGACGATCAGCAGGCGTTCGAACTGCTTGCCGAGCGCCTCGAGGATCCCGCTCTCGCCGCGCGCCAGCCGCCGCTCCACCTCCTCCGCGAGCGCTTCGAGCCAGTCGGCCTTCGCGCCCGGCGCGGGCTGAGCGCGGAATTCCGCCGGCAGGTCGCCGAGCTCGATGGTCTGGCCGGGCGCCATGACGGTCAGCCAGTGGCACAGGTTCTCAAGCTGCCGCACGTTGCCCGGGAAATCGAGCCGCCCGAGATACTCGAGCACCGTCTCCGACAGGCGTTTGGGCTCAACCCCGAGCTGCTTCGCGCTGCGCGCAAGGAAGTGCCGCGCCAGCAAGGGAATGTCCTCGCGCCGCTCGCGTAGCGCCGGCATGCGCACGCGGATCACGTTTAGCCGGTGGTAGAGATCCTCGCGGAATGCGCCCTCGCGCACCCGCGTCTCGAGGTCCTGGTGGGTGGCGGCGATGATGCGCACGTTCGCCTTGATCTGCTGGTGGCCGCCGACCCGGTAGAAAGTGCCGTCCGACAGCACGCGCAAGAGCCGCGTTTGCAGCTCCGCCGGCATGTCGCCGATCTCGTCCAGAAACAGGGTGCCGCCGCCCGCCGCCTGGAACAGACCCTTGTGGGCGTTGATGGCACCGGAGAATGCGCCCTTGGCATGGCCGAACAGTTCGGATTCCAGCAGGTGCTCGGGAATCGCCGCACAGTTGATCGCCTGGAACGGCCCGCGGGCACGTGGGCTCGCGTTATGGATGGCTTTCGCCAGCAATTCCTTGCCGCTGCCGGAATCGCCCGTGATCAGCACGCTGGCATCCGACGTGGCAACGAGCTGCGCCTGTCGCAGCACCTCTTCTATGGTGTGGCTGCAGGTAACGATCTCGGCGCGCCACTCGTTCGAAGCCTTGGTCTCTGGTCCGCCCGAAGACAAGCGAATCGCCTGCTCCACCTGAGCCAGCAGTTCCTTGGCGTCGAAAGGTTTGGTGAGAAAGCCGAAAACGCCGCGTCGCGTAGCGGCGACGGCGTCGGGAATCGTGCCGTGGGCGGTGAGTATTATCACCGGCAGCGTCGCCTGCGTTGCATGGATGCGCACGAAAAACTGCATGCCGTCCATGCCGGGCATGCGCAGGTCGGTGATGACCAGGTCGAACGGCTCGCGCCGGACCTGCTCGACGGCGGAGGACAGGCCGTGGACGATGGTGCAGACGTGGCCCAGCCGGCGGAGCGCCTCGGCCATGACCTCGGCATGCTCGGCCTCGTCGTCCACCACCAGGACCTTCTTGCCCGCCAGGGCCGGATCGGCATGGCCGTTGCCCGTCGGCGTCTTCGCCGTGCCCTGTCGCGAGCCGGCGAGGGCGCTCGTGAGCTCCTCGCGCAGCCGCTCCGGTGAGCGGATCTCCTTGATGACGATGGTTCGCGTCGCCTTGCCGAGCCTCTGCTCCTCCTTGCGCGTGAGCTCGCGGTCCACCTTCTCGAGCTTCGTCGTCACCTCGACGAAGGGCTCGGGGAATGGCTCGCCGTACGCGGGCACGTGCCCCTCGGGGAAGCCGACGTCCTCCGGCCGCACCTTCCCGGACTTCAGGCGGTCGTGCATCGATCCGGCCACGTAGTAGCGGGCGATGACCTCGAGGGGGATGAGGAAGTTCCTCGTCTTCGGGGTGATCCGGTCGTAGTCGGGGATCACCTGGACGCGCTTCACGCGCATCTTGTTCGGCGCGGTGACCTTCAGGAAGTGCGTGCGGATGCCGAGGTCCTTGACGAGCGCGAACCAGTGCGCCGACGTCCGGTTCAGCGTCTCGCCCTTGTTCGGGATCAGGCTCGGGATGATCTTGTCGAAGACGCTGATCTGGTCCGTGAAGACGAACTCGAGTTCGTCCGGGGAGACCTCGTAGACTTCCTTGACCTTGCCCTTCCGAAGGAACTTCATGGCGAGGCCTAAGGGGACGCGGATAAAAGGGATTTGGTTTCTCGGGCTGAGTGCGTGGCTCGATAGGCGCCAGCCAATTTCTCCATGGTCCGCATGTGGAGTCGCTCATGCCAGAGGAAGCGGCGGAAGATCTTCCGGGCCGTCCAGTCCTCCGGCTCCGTACGTCCCGTCCAGCCACCGGGTCGATGGTGGGTGACGCGGCCCGCTCTCTCCGCAGGCCGGAGATGCCCGAGGCGGTAGGTGCACGCCTCGCGGAGGGAGGTCAGTCGGGCTTCCGAGAGGTCACCCCGCTCCACAGCCCGCACGTCCCGCCACATGGACATGCCCCGCGGCGAGTGGAAGGACGGATCCGCGGGCGCTCGGAGCTTCATGACGTACCAGACCATGACGAGGGCGGTGTGCACGACGATTCGCCGCGGTGACCGGAGCGCGCCGGGGGGCTGGAAACCCCACGCGCCGCGGGGAACCTCCCTCCGGAGATCGAGGAAGTCCCGCCAGGAGAACGCCATCCACTGGAGGTCCCGGGCGATCTCTTCGTCCGTCATCGGTCCGCGGTCGCAAGCGAACAACGCCACGCTGTCCCCGAGGTTGACGGGCCAGTCCCCGTGGATCGTTTCGCACAGGCGGACGGCGCCCTCGCGCCACTCGCGTGGGACACGTTCGCCATGGGCGGCGAGCCAATCGAGATGGAGCCGGACCTTCCCCTCGACCTTCCGCAAGGCCTCGTCCAAGCTGGCGGCTCGGCTGTAGCAGCCCTCCAGGGGCCGGACGAAGACTTGAGCGGACCCGTCGGGTCCGACCTCCGCGTCCGCGAGGAAGCGCATTTGGGCTCCAGAAGGATTCCCGATTGTTAATCCCTTCGGGCCGGAGGGGATCGCTCCGCGCGGCGCTGTCTTGGCCGCAGATCCGCGGGGATTCTCTCTGAAGCTCTCCGTTTTCGGCGGCGAAGGTCGTGAGCGGTCCTCAGGCGGGCCCGCGTCGGTCGTATTCGATGCGAGCCGCCACCTCGTCCGCAAGCTCGCCGTCGAAGTACTTCTTGAGGAGGTGGAGGCCGAGGTCGATGGACGCGCTGACGCCGCCCGCGGTGGTCACCAGGTCGTCCTCGACCACGCGGTCCTCGACGACCGTGGCCACATCCCGCAGCTCGTCCCGCGCGTTGTGGTGGGTCGTCACCCGGCGCCCGGCGAGGAGGCCCGCTTCCTTGAGGATCACGGCCCCGGTGCAGACGCTGGCGATGGGCTTCTCCGTGCCGAAGGCCAGGAGCTCGTCGAGGAGGCCCGGGTCCTGCACGACCTCCTTCCGCCCGGGGCCGCCCGGGACCACGAGGAGGTCCAGGTCGCCGAAGTCCGCGCGGACGTCGTGCGCGAGCATCTTCATGCCGAGCGCCGCCGTGATCGTCTCCTTGCGGGCCAGCGTCCGCACGCTGAGGTCGAGCTGGGGGTGGAGCTGCTTCGCCTTCGCGAGCACCTCGTACACGCCCACGACGTCGAGTTCCTCGACGCCGTCGAAGAGCAGGATGCCCACGCGCACGGTGCCCGACGTTGGCGCCCAGTCTACTTAGTCCTTTGCGTCCGCTTTCGTTCCGTGCAAGGCATCCTGGTCCACGAGCCACTGCCGCGCCGCGACGTAGTCCCGCGGCTCGTAGTCCACGTGGTCCCGCAGCTTGCCGTTCGAGTTGATGCCCATCCTCACGCCGGCCTCGGACAGGAGCGGCACGTCCATGAGGCCGTCCCCGAACGCGAGGATGTCCTCCTTGCGGGCGCCCCAGCGGGCCGCGAGTCCGCGGACGATCTCGCCCTTGAGCCCTGGGCTGACCGCGACGCGCACATCGCCGGTGAAGACGCCCGCCTCGTAGAGGAACTCGTTGCTGAAGATGGCGTCCGCCTCGAAGAGGACCATGGCCGCCTCCGCGACCTCCCGTGGGCCGCCGGTGACGATTGCGACCTTGTCGCCGCGGGACCGGAGCCAGTGGACGAACTCCTGGGCGCCCGGCACGGGTCGCAGGTGGCGCGCGGCCCGGAGGATCTGGGCCTGCGAGAGCCCGCGGAGGAGCGCGGCCCTCCGGCGGAATCCGTCCTCCCAGTCGATCCGGCCGTCGATTCCCGCACGCGTGATCTCCGCGACCTCGGCCTCCTTGCCTAGCAGAGCGGCAAGTTCGGGCAGGAATTCGTTGAAAATCAATGTGTTTTCGAGGTCGAATACAACGAGTTTCACGAGGACGGCCTTCAGCCCCCCGAGGCGGCCGGTCCTATAAATGGTCTTCTGGTCGTCCGCGCCCGGGAGATTTCGGTCCGGCTCAATCAGGCTCGGATCGAGGACCCGAGGGTCAGAAGACTTCCATGTCCCCGTGGACCTCGAGGCCCTGGTCCGTGATGCTGTAGGGCTTGATGGCCCGCGGATGCTGGAGGCGCCGCATCTTCATGATCTGGATGACGAGCTGGACCTCGCCGTTATCCCGTTCGTTGAAGCGCAGGCCGATCACGCCGTCGGACACGTACTCCACGAGCCCGTCCCGGCTGCTCCGAGGGTTGTCGTCCTTCACCTCCGCGGTGAAGACGCACGTCGCACCCGTGGTCTTGAGCTGCTGGCACAGGCCAAAGAGGCGCGCGCGGCGTTCCGCGTCGTCCCCGAACATCATGTTGAGCAGGCTGACGGAGTCGATGACCACGCGGCTCGCGTTGAACTTCCGGATGAACTCCGGGAGCTCCGACTTGACCCGGGTCACCGTGGCCTTGGCGTCCGCCGGCTCGAGCTTGATCACGGCGAGCTTCTTGTCCTTCAGGTGCGGCCGGAGGTCCCAGCCGAAGGAGGCTGCGTTGGCCGTGATGGACTCCACGTCCTCCTCCAGGGAGATGAAGATCCCCTTCTCCCCGTTGATCAGGCCCTGCATGAGGAACTGCATGCCGAACGTGGTCTTGCCCGTGCCGAAGGAGCCCATGACCGTGATGATGTGCCCCCGGGGCACGCCGCCCCCGAGCATCTCGTCCAGGCCGTCGATCCCGGTGAGCACGAGGTCCACGCCCGTCGTCGCCGTGTCCGCGTCCTTCTGGGATGCCGCTTCCGCGTCCGTCATGGGGTCACCTCACGAGATGCGCTCCATGTAGACGACCACGAGGCCCTGGTTCGCCGAGATCATCGTGGGGAACCGCGCGATCTTGTCCCGGGGCAGGTGGGGCAGCACGCCCGTGAACTTCTCCAGGTACATGTACCGCTGGCGGGTGCTCGACCGCTGGGACGTCTTCCATTCGAAGACGAGGCAGCCGTCCGTGGAGTCCATGAGCATCTGCTCCGTCCGCGGCTCCAGGATCCCGTTGGTCAGGAGGAGGTACACGAGCCCGCCCCACTTCTTCGCCGCCCGTTGCAGGCCCTTGACCGTGGTCACGAGGTCCCGCATCTCCACGGCCTCGGAGACGGCCAGGTCCGTGATGGAGTCGATGACGACCATGGACCCCTGGCCCTCTTCCTCGAGGAAGGTGACCAGCTCCTCCAGGATGTTCGTGGAGGGCAGGTCGAAGGCGTCCTGGTGGGTCCAGCTCTGCGGGACCACGGAGTGGCGGTAATAGACCGAGG
>DUJI01000058.1 GCA_013329855.1 Thermoplasmata archaeon
GGCGAGGAGGTCGCGATCCTGCGATTGGCCGGCGTCCAGCACCTCCAGGTGGACGAGCCCATCCTGACGCGCAGGCCCGAGGACCTCGCCCTCGTCGCGGAGACCCTGGGGACCCTGTGCGCGCGGAAGGGCTCCGCCGAGCTCACCCTGGCCACGTACTTCGGCGATGTGGCCAAGATCTACCGGGACCTGCTCGAGTTGCCCATCGACGTCCTGGGTCTCGACCTCGTGCAGGGGGCGAAGACCTGGGCCCAGGTGGTCCGGCACGGGTCCGAGACGCCCCTGTCCCTCGGCGTCGTCGACGCGAGGAACACGAAGCTCGAGGACCCCCAAGCCCTCGCGACCCGCGTCCAGGAGCTCGGCGACCGCGTGGACCTGGATCGCGCGTACCTCTCCCCCTCCAACGGCCTCGAGTTCCTCCCACGCGAGAGGGCGCGGCAGAAGCTGGCCGTGCTTGCGGAGACCGCGCGCCGCATCGGAGGGGGTCCGTGACCGCGCTGGAGACGACCACGGTGGGCTCCTTCCCGAAGCCCGACTACCTCCTGCGCGCGCGGGCCCGGGCGTCCAAGGGCGCGTTGAAGGCCGCCGCACTCCGGGAACTCGAGGAGCGGGCCACCACGGAGTGGCTCCGGTTCCAGGAGGAGGTCGGGTTGGACGTCCTCGTGGACGGGGAGCAGTACCGCGGCGACATGGCCACGTACTTCGCCGAGAACCTGGACGGCATGGAGGTCTCCGGGCTCGTCCGCTCCTACGGCAACCGGTACTACAAGAAGCCCGTCATCGTGGGCGAGCTCCGCCGGACGCGGCCCATCAGCGTGGAGTGGTTCCGCTTCGCCCAGGAGCGGACGGAGAAGCCCGTGAAGGGCATGATCACGGGTCCGTATACGCTGATGGACTGGTCCTTCGACGAGCACTACGGGTCGCGGGAGGAGGCCGCCCTGGCGTTCGCGGGTCTCCTCCACAAGGAAGCCCGGGACCTGGAGGCCGCGGGCGCCCAGGTCATCCAGGTCGACGAGCCCGCCCTCTCTGCGCGCTCCGATGAGCTCCCCCTCGTCGTGAAGGCCGTCGGGCTTGTGACCCAGGGTCTCGACGCGAAGACGGTCCTCCACACCTGCTACGGCAACTACGAGGACATCTACCCGTACTTCAACCGCCTCCCCGTCGACCAGCTGGATCTGGAGATGTCCAATTCGAGCCTCGACCTCCTGGACCGGTTCCGCCGCGATCCCCTGAAGAAAGAAATCGCGTTCGGCGTGGTCGACGTCCACAGCCACGTGATCGAACCGAGGGCCCAGGTCATGGACCGCATCGAGAAGGCCCTCTCCCTCTTCGACCCCCAGAAGCTCGTCATCGACCCGGACTGCGGCCTCAAGACGCGCACCGTGGACGAGGCGAAGGCCAAGCTCGAGGTCATGGTCCAGGCCGCGCGGGCCGTGAAGTCGGAACACGGGCTGGCCTGACCGTGCCTGGCATAGCCTCATAGGCTTCGGACGCCCTAACCATTGGCGGAGGAACGGGATGGAAGGCCCAGTGGACCTTCGGATGCAGCCCTTCGGCCCGGCGCGTCTGTTCACCGTCGACGAAGCGAACGCGCTCCTGCCGCGGCTCACGGAGATCTTCCGTCGGATGGACCCCAAGCTAGCTCGACTGCGAGAGATCCGGGACCTGGTGGAGGATGCCCAGGCCTACTGGCACTCGACGGGCGACGGCATGCCTCCCGAGGAGCGTACGGTCTACGAGGCCCTGGTGGCTCAGGAGGCCACCGTTCAGAAGGACGTGGAGGCGGACATCCGGGAGATCCGCTCCCTGGGCTGCGAGCTCAAGGACACGGGGCAGGGTCTGATCGACTTCCCCGGCTGGGTCGAGGGCAGCATCGCGTACCTTTGCTGGCAGCGCGGGGAAGGGTCCGTGGCCTTCTGGCATACGTTGGAGGGCGGTTTCGCGGCCCGGCGCCCGTTGCGGCCCTGAATTGGACGGAATGTTCATATCCCGCCACCCCGTACTTCGGGTCGCACGGAGGTCATCCATGCCCACGAAGGACGAAGTGATCACGGTCCTGAAGAAGTGCTACGACCCCGAGATCCCGATCAACATCTACGACCTCGGGCTCGTGTACAACATCGACATCAACGAGTCCACGGGCAAGGTGGAGGTCAAGATGACCCTGACCGCGCCGGGCTGCCCCGCGTCCGCGTACATGGGTGCCGACGTGAAGCGGAAGATCGAGCAACTGCCGGGCGTGAAGGAGGCCAACGTGGCCGTCGTCTGGGAGCCGCCGTGGACCCCCGAGATGATGTCGGAAACGGCCAAGAAACAGTTCGGCTGGGGACTCTGAACTCCTCCATGTGGCCCACCCTTCCGCGGCCGTCCGCGCGAAGCGCGAAGATTGATATGCCCTTCGCGGTATCCCAGCCCACTATTGGCTCCTCGGGTGGCCGATTCCTTTGACCGCGAAGCATACGAGCGAGGCGGATTCTCTGCAGCGCGCGTTGGGCGCGGTGCTCGAGGGCGTCGTCGACGCCCCTCGCGATGTCCGGGGACTGTTCCTGGATCGACGTGACCACGCCGCACGTGGCACCGTCGATCCCGAAGTTCGCATCGGTGTAGCCGATCTCCAGGACGGTCTGCCGCACGACCGTTGGGATGTCGACGTACTCCGAGGTCGTGATCTCACCCGCCACCATCACGAGGCCCGTGGTGACGAGCGTTTCGCAGGCCACCCGGCCAACCGGGTCCACGGTCATGATCGCATCCAGCACGGCGTCGGAGATCTGGTCGGCCAGCTTGTCCGGATGGCCCTCGGTGACGGACTCGGACGAGAACAGGTAGCGGTGGGTCATGTCCGCGCGAGTATATCCGTCCATGCCGGCGCGGCCGTCCTCACCGGGCTAGGAGCTTGGCGAGACGGTCACACACGGCCGCGGCCAGCTCCGATTTCGTCCACGTCCGCAGCGGCTCGTCGTCGCCCTCCCTGGACAGGATCGCGGCGTCGTTCGTGTCCGAACCGAATCCGGTCCCTTCGCGGCCGACCTCGTTCACCACGATCAGGTCCAGGCCCTTGGATCGGAGCTTCTCGCGGCCGGCGGTCACGG
>DUJI01000301.1 GCA_013329855.1 Thermoplasmata archaeon
GTTCGACCGCGGCGTCCTACGGGGTGTTCCTGCTCGCCCTCCTGGCCCTCCTCGTGACTCAGGGCCTCGGGTTCACCGAGGTCTTCCTGGGTGCCGCCATGGCGGCGCTCGACTTGGGCGGCTTCGCGAGCCCCTTCGTCGCGGGCATGTTCGCGGACCGCGCGGGGCCCAAACCGATCAGCCTGGCCGGACTCGGTTGCGTCTCCGCGGGTGCCGTCCTCTGCGGCGCCTCTCCAAGCCTCGTACCCTTCGTCCTAGGCCAGTTCCTCCTCGGCGCGGGGCTCTCCATGTTCGGCGTCATGGCCTACGCGTGGATCAACGAGACGCTGGGAGATCGCAAGGGGATCTACCTCGGGGTCTACGTCATGTCCATCGCGCTCGGACTCGGCCTGGCCGGGCTCACGGTGGCCGTCTTCCTCCCCCTGGCGCCCGACTGGAGGACGTACTACCTCGTGGCCGGTGCGCTGGCCCTCGTCCCCATGGCCGCCCTCGCCGTCTTCCTGCCGCGGGGCATGGGCGTCCCCCTCCGTTCCAAGGACCTGCGGAAGGCCCTCCGAAACCGGGACGTTCGGTGGATCGCAGGGCTCCAGTTCCTCGTGGGCTTCGGCTGGGCCTCGTACAGCTGGTTGCCCCTGTACCTCGCCCAGGTGTTGGGCCTCGATCTGCGCATCGCGGTCGTCCTCTTCGTCGCGAGCGCGGCCGTCTGGGCCGCCTCGGGCGTCCTCTTCGGACGGATCGCGGACCGAGGATGGGCCCGCACGTTGATCGTTCTGGGCGGCCTCGCCACCGGCGTCGCCTATGCGGGCGTGTTCGTCACCGGGGACGTCACCCTGTCCGCGGCCTGCCTCTTCGCGTTCGCCTTCTTCTGGCCGTGCGGTTCCGTGGTCTCCATCACCTTCCTGGGGCAGCGCCTTGGACCCAAGGCCCAGCGAACCGAGGTGGGTCTCCAGGAGAACCTCTTCCTCCTGGGCGAAGCGATGGGCGCGGCCCTCGCCGGAATCCTCGCGGAGTCCGTGGGCCTGTCCGGGGCGCTCCTCGTCGTCGCTGCGTCCGGGACGTTCGCGGCCGCCCTCCTCTTCTTTGTCGCGTTCGGCATCGGGAGGGATGGGACGGCGGCGACCGCTCCCGGATGAAACACATACCAATGGTTTTAGAGGGGGGGGGGGGGTGGGCCCGCCATGACCTTCCGACGCGTGTCCATCTCGACCCGAATCTTCTCGAGGCGGAGTTCCGTCCTGACCTGGATCAACCGCCGCCCCGTCCTCGTGGCCAAGGTCGGGGACGGCGTGTACGCGATGGACGCGGTCTGCGCCCACATGGGCTGCGCCCTCCTGACCGAGGTGAGCGGCCCCCAGGTCACGTGCCCCGCCCACGAGGCGGTGTGGGACATCCGGACGGGCGCGCTCGTGTCGGAGCCCAAGGTCAAGCCCGAGATGCCATGCGAAGAGGAAGCCCTCCACGCGCCCCTGCGGACGTATCCGGCCCGCGAGCACGACGGGTTCGTCGAAGTCGACATCTGACGGGCCATGGGGCCGTCGGCGTAGACGGCTGGGCCGTGCTGGTGGCCCCACCTCGCCGGGATGAGGTCCGAATTCGAGGACCGACGAAGGGCTCGGTCGGTCGATGGCCCCTGAGCCGATGTCCCTCGCGTGGGCATGGGCGAGCGAAAGAAGGAAGGTGTGGCCCGCGAGGGCCACGGTGGATGCATGGGAGGACTCCCACGTCGGAACGGGCTCTCAGTGGACGACGGCCGCGGCCTTCGCGCCGATGGCCTTCGCCACGCCCGCCACGGTGGCTCCGATGCCGCTGCCTGCCGCGCCGCCCACGAGGGCCGACGCGACCGTGCTCACCACGCTGTACCCCGGCGCGCTCCCCGGGATATGCTGCAAGGCGACGGTCAGGCCCGGGATGTCCCCGTGGGCCGCGGACACCGCGCCGAGGGTCACCGCACCGGCGGCTGCGCCGACGGCGGCCGCGATGGGGATGGAGATCAGGTTCTTCACCTCCATCGTGGGCGTGGGTCGGAGGGGTTATAGCCTTTCTTGTACAGAATTCAAACCGGGTATTAGGTCCTCCGAAAGACCCTCCTGCCCTGCAGGAGACTAGATTGGCGTGCCCGTGGAGTTCACGAGATCCCGGTAGGCCTTCATGAACGCCTTGGTGCGCGGCCCGGGCTTCCCGTCGCCGATCGGGCGGCCGTCCACCTCGACGACCGGGCCGATCTCCGCCGCGGTCCCCGTGATGAACGCCTCGTCCGCGGCCCAGACGTCGTACAGGGTGAAGAGCCGCTCCTCGGGGTCCAGGCCCACCTGCGGCGCAAGCTCCAAGATGGTCTCCCGCGTCACGCCGGGTAGGTTCGTGGACGACCACGGCGTGGTCACCGTGTGGTTGCGGACAATGAAGAAGTTGTCCGCGGTGGCCTCGGACACGTACCCGTGGATGTCCAGCATGAGGGCTTCGTCGGCCCCGTACTGGTTCGCCTCGACGCGGGCCATGATGTTGTTCGGGTCGTTCCGGGCCTTGATCGAGGGCCTCAGGCTC
>DUJI01000131.1 GCA_013329855.1 Thermoplasmata archaeon
GGCCCAGGGGGCGGAGGTCTTCGTGGTCACGGAGCTCAGCCACCCCGGCGGCCAGGAGTTCACCGCGAAGCACGCGGAGGAGTTCGCCCGGCTCGCGGTCCGGGCCGGCGCCGCAGGCATCATCGCGCCCGCCACGCGGCCCGACCGGGTCCGGACGCTCCGCGGCTTGGTCGGCGACCGCCTCATCCTGGCCCCGGGCGTGGGGGCCCAGGGAGGCAAGCCCGGGGATGCGATCCGTGCGGGGGCGGACGCCGTCATCGTGGGGAGGGCCCTCTACGAGGCCGCGGATCCCGCGAAGGCGGCCGAGGCCATCGCCCGCGAGATCCGCGGTTCCTGAAGCGGACACGACTCGAAGGTTTTTGAGGCGGGTGCTCATGCCCTCCCCCACGCCCGCCACCCGCATCGAAGACCCGTCCGTCGCCCAGGCGTTCCTGGAGCAGATCCCTGTGACCACCGCGGTGGTCTGGAACCGCGCGTTCGACATGGAGGGCACGAAGGAGCTGTTCATCGAGGGCGATCCGCCCCGCGGCACGCTCGCCGTCGCCCGACCGCCCTGGGCCCAGGGGGCCGCGGGAATCGCGATGCACGCCACGGAGCCGAGGGCCGCCCAGGAGCTCATGGCCGCGTGGCCCCACGGTCCCGTGTTCCTCCACCTCACGGCGGAGTGGATGCTCTCCCTCGTGGAGCCGCGGGCGGAGACCTTCGACGGCGGCGTGTTCTGGCTCTTCCAGCTCGACCCGAAGGACTTCGTGGACCAGGAGGGTGCCGGCGTGCGGCCCCTGGACCCGAAGTGGGCGGACCGGATCGGCCCGATCTGGGACTCGGACTGGGACCGGGCGGGTGCCTACGTCCGCGCGCGGATCGAGGCGGGCCATGCCTACGCCGTGTACGAGGACGGCCAGCCGGTCGCGTGGGCCTTCCTCCACTTCGAGACGCCGACCGTGTCCATGATGGGCTTCCTCCACGTCCTCGAGCCCTACCGCCGCAAGGGCCACGCGCGGTCCGTCGCGTCGGCCCTGGTGAAGGACATCTTGCGGCGCGGGAAGATCCCCGCCCTCCATGTGAAGACAGACAACCTGCCGTCCCTCGAGCTCACGACGAGCCTGGGCTTCCACCGCGTGAAGAAGCAGGTGTGGGGCGACGCGGTGATCCGATGAGGATCACGCCCCTCGCGGCGGACAGCCTCGGGGCGCGGTCCATGGCCACCCTGGTCGAGACGCCGGACGTGACCATCCTCCTGGACCCCGCCGTCCGGCTCGGGCCGTACCGCTACGACCTGCCGCCCCACCCCACGGAGGAGACGCGGCAGAAGGAGCTCTGGCGGCGGATCAAGGATGCCGCGAAGAAGGCGGACATCCTCACGGTGAGCCACTACCACTACGATCACCACAATCCGGACGCACCGTCGATCTTCCGCGGCAAGCTCGCCTACCTGAAGGACGGGAAGTTCCACATCAACCGCAGCCAGCGCGAGCGGGCGAGCGCCTTCGTGCGGGCGCTCAAGAAGTATCCCCAGGAGATCCAGGTGGCCGACGGGAACGACGCGGACTTCGGCGGCGCTGAGCTCACGTTCTCGCCCGCGGTGCCCCACGGCTTCAACGACGAGCTCGGCTACGTGGTCATGGCCCGGATCGCCCAGGGAAACGAGGTCTTCGTCCACACGGGCGACGTGGAGGGCCCGCCGCTCAAGGAGCACCTCGGATTCCTCGTGGACTCGGACCCGACCGTCCTCTACGTGGACGGGCCCATGACCCACATGCCCGAGAACTATCCCGAGGAGTACACGCGCCGCTCCCTCACGAATCTGGAGCACGTGGTCCGGAGCACGCGCGTGAAGACGCTGATCATCGACCACCACCTCCTGCGGGACCGCGACTGGCGGAAGCGCCTCGAGCCGCTCGCGTCCGCGGTCGAGGACCACGACGTGTCCCTCGTGACGGCCGCGGAGTACGCCCGGAAGGCGGTGGACTCGCTCGAGGCGAACCGCGACCGCCTCTACGGGGTCGAGCCGAAGGCCTAGCCGAACGCCGCCACGGTGTGGATGTGGACCGGGTGGGTCGCGATGTAGTGCCCGATCGGGCGGTAGACCCAGTAGTTGTGCCAGACGAACCAGCTCGCGCCGAGGGCGGGCACCGCAGCGACTGCGGCGGCAGGCACCGGCGGCGGCGCGCCGGCGGGGAGGTTCGCGCCGAGGTACCCCAGCCCGAGGGGCGCGACCCCATAGCTCATGATCAGGGCAAGTTCCTCGATCTCCAGGGTGAGTTCGAAGAAGTTCATCCGCGTGACCGTGCCGATGCAGTCCCGGAACACGTCGATGGATTCCATGGGCTCCAAGGGGCTGGCTGCGAGCATGGCCGCCGGCGCGAAGGGCGGATCAAACGCGCCCGCCACCTGGGAGGTCGTCGCGGCGAAGCGGTCCACGAGGGCCTCCGCGGGAATCTGCGCGGACGCGAGGATGGCCGCGGCGGCCTGGAGCTGGATGCCGTCCTTGTAGCCTTTCGTCCCCATGCCCGCGAGCGTGGCGTCGAAGCGGGCCAGGGCCTCCGCGGGCGGATACGGCGAACGGGCCAGCGCGGCCACGAGGAGCGAGTTCAGGGTGGGACGGGCCTTCTGGATCTCGTTGATCTTCGCGATGACGGGATCCCACCACTCCTGGACCAGGTCGGCCAGGGACGCCGCGACGATGATCCGGTCCTCGGGCAGGATCCCGTGATACTCCAGCTGGATCCGGATCCGCTCGAAGTTGTTCCTCGCCGTGGGGAGGTCCCAGGGAAGGGAGGACAGGATCGCCGAGGCGACGAGGAGGTCCTCCTTGCCGAAGGAGCCCCAGTTCGTGTCCCGGTGGAAGTACTCGAACTCCCGGATGAGCAGCACGGGATCCACGGGCCGCTTCGCGAGGATCATGGAAGCGAAGCGCAGGTCCACCGTCGTGAAGGGCTGGGGCTGGGTGTCCTGGAACTCCTCCGGCGCGTACTGCTCGCTCATCACGAGGCCGCTGTAGATCAGGGAGGCGCGGTTGACGAGCTGGGTGAGACCCGCGCGGTACTGGCCCATCTCCTGCTCGAACGCGTCGAAGATCACCCCGCCGAGACGCGCGTGCCAGGTCTTCAGGTCCTCCAGCACGGTGCGCCCGACCAGGGGCACCAGGAAGTACTCCTGGGTCGGGCCGTTCCACACGAGCCCGTCCAGGGTCGCCTTCTCCCGAGTCAGTTCCTCCAAGGAACCGATCAGGGCCCGCAGCTCGGGCGGCGCGTCGGGCCCCGGCGTGGCGAGCGCCTGGCGCGAGAGGTCGCGCACGCGGTCGCGCAGGCTCGGTAGGCTGGCCACGTCCGCGACCCACCGGTCGCGCGTGGCCGGGTCCACGTTCTTCACGAGGCCCAGGGCCAGGAGGGCGTCGCGCTCGTCCGCGCTCACCCCGAGTTCCTGATGACTCCCGATTCCTTCCAGGATGGCTCGCACCCGGTCGCTCTGCATCTACATCCCCACCTCGCTCGCCACGTCGATCTCCACGCCGCACGACTCCCGGTCCACGGCCGGGTCCACGACGAGGACCATCCGGTCCCCGCGCCGCTCCAGGCTCAGGAACGGATCCCCCAGGCAGGCGCGCTCGAGGACGTCGAGCAGCCACCGCCGTCGCTCCGTCGCGCCGCGGAACACGCGCCAGCGGCTGTCCACCTCCCACGCGAGGGCCTCCAGGGCGTACGTGGCCTCGTACACGTTCCGATGGAACTGCCTCCCGATCTCCGCGCGGACGGCCGCGGCATCCGGGACCGCAGTCTCCTCGATCCCCTCCAGGTCCGCGAAGTGCATCGTGCCGTCCGCGGCGATCACCGCGTCCTTGTCCAGCCACACGTCGTGATACGCCAAGCCGGCGTACGCGCCTCGGACGTCGTCGTGCCGCAGGCTCCGCGCGAACAGGGTGAGTGCGGCCAGGGAGGAGCGCGCGAGGTTCCCGAGGAACCGCTCCGCGTCCTCGAAGGACGCGATCCCGAACAGGGCGAACGCGCGCGCGGTATCCAGGCCGAACGTCACGGGGCTGTGGAAGTACACGCGGACGTTGGACGGCATGAGGCGGACCTCCTGCCAGAACTCGCCCTCGTACCGGCGGTACCAGAAGAACCGGGACGCGGTCGCCGCGAAGGCGTCCGGGAGGCGGACCAGGGCGACGATGGGGCACACGTGGAAGCCCGCGATGCGAGCGTCCACGGCGCGGCGGCTCGTGAGGAAGCCGATCGCCGCGTTGTCGGGCGCTTGGCCGCCGTAGGGCGTGTTCCCGAACCAACGCTCCCCCGTGATGAAGCCCTGGCTTGCGCCGTCCTCTGCCGCCAGGAGGGAGCCGAGGCGCGGCTCGCGGCAGATCGCCCGCACGCGC
>DUJI01000140.1 GCA_013329855.1 Thermoplasmata archaeon
GAAGGCCAAGGCCGCCCAGGATTTCGATCTGGCCATCATGAACCAAGCCATCGACAAGGAGCTCTCCTTGGTCCGCGCGACTGGTTCGCTCGTCCGCGCGGTGTCCCTGGACCCCAGTGGCACTCCGGCCACGGGCCTGACCACCATGGGACGTCTGCTCGGCCTCCTCGGCAACCTCCGCGACGTGCCGTATCCCGTGTGGAAGCCGCGGTTCCAGGACGTCGCCCACACGGAGGAGGTCCTCCGGTACGTCGAGGATATCCGCAACGCGCGGAAGGGCTCCGCTTCCCTCAAGGTGATCCCCGGGCAGGGGAACATCCTCCTGCCGTTCTGGGCCGTGGACATCCCCTACACGTTCCAGACGGGTGCCCTCTGGCGCGCGCAGGGGGTCGAGGTCACGGAGGCCATGCTGGTCGCCGCGACGTTCCCCTTGGACGCGGGCGCCTTCTCGGGGAACGACCCCGCCGCCGTCCTCACGGACGTCTTCATGGCGCGGGAGCGCAGCGGTTTCTTCAACGATGCGATGAAGCGCGCCTCGGGCAAGGAGACGAGCATCAGCGGCGGCGGTCCGGTGCGGGACGCGATCGCGCGGGCCCAGATGGCCCCCGCGGGCGGATACCAAGTAGTGCCGCCCCTGACCACGGGACCCGATGCCGCAATCCTCGCGCAGAACTACCTGCTCCGCGTGCGCCAGGTCGACCGGACGATCGACAAGCAGCTGCGACTGAGCTCGCCGCGCGTCTCGCAGCTCGTGTACGCCTTCGGCGCCCCGTCGGGGAACCGGGCCAACGTGATGCCCTGGCTCGGCGGGCTCGCGCCGCGGTCCGTGGGGAACCTGAACGCGTTGGCGGCGATTGCCCTGTAGGGTTCCCGTCCGTCCCCGTCTACGGGACGTTTGCAGTCTGCAGTCGGGTCGCCAGATCGGCCACGGCCGGCACCGCGCCAATCTGCTGGAGGAACCCCAAGCGGTCCGTCAGCTGCCATTGCCGGACGATCTTCCCGCTCCGCAGCTGGAACGTGGCCGTGCCCGCGTTCTCCACCGGGCGGTTGCTGGCCGGGAATCCCTGGAAGGCTCCGCGGTGGGTGCCCCTCCAGGTCCACCGGATGGCGACGCGGTCGTCCTCTGCCATGAGCTCGTCGATCGTGTAGCGGATGTCGGGAAACGCGCGGACCAACGCGCCTACGGGCTTCGCCATCCCGGCAGGACCCCTCTCCCCCTGGGGACCGACGTACTCATCGCTGATCAGGTCGGCCAGCGTGTCCAGCTTCCCCGCGTTGATGCGATCTTCGAACAGGCTCCGGACCGTCTTCTTGTTCGCTTCGTGGATCGACGTCATGCGTCTCGCTTCCCCGTGGGGTTCCGGGCCGTGTTTGCGGCCAAGCGGACCCACGCACGGTCACACGAGCCCGTTCCCTTTGAACTCCCGTAAAGCCACACTTCAAGTAACGCCCGCTTGATAAGCTCGCGTCATGATGGACGACGCGGACTTCCGTCTCCTCGCCCACCTGTTCCGCGACCCCTTCGCCAGCTACCGGGAGCTGGGACAGGAGTTGGCCCTGTCCGGTCCCGCCGCGCGGAATCGGCTCGAGCGCCTCGCGGAGTCGGGCGTGCTCCGGGGATTCCAGGTGCTGCCCAGCGCGGAGGTGATGGGTCGCACGCATGTCATGTGGGAGTATCCGGAACCGCGGGAACGGCCCGAGAGCTCGAAGGTCCTTACCATCGAGGACGTGGCGTGGGCGGTTGAGTGGCACGACAACTCCTGGACGGTCCATGCGTTCGTTCGGCGGCCCCGGGAACGGCCACCGGCAACGCTCGACGCCCTTATGGGGGCTCCCGGCCGAGCGGCGCACCCTCTCGCGGAGACCGACCCCGGCGTTGCGGACCCGGACGCCGTCCTTTCGCCCCTCGACTGGAGACTGATTGCGGCCCTCGCGACGGAGCCCCGGGCGACGGCCGTGCGTCTCGCCCAGGAGTCGGGGCTGTCGCCCAAGTCGGTGCGCGCGCGCCGCGCCGCCCTGGTGGAACGGGGCCGCCTCCAGGTCATCCCTAGGGTCGCCTACGCCGCCTCCCGAGGCGTGATTCTGTTCGACCTGCTCGTGATGCTCTCCCGCCCCGCGGACGAGCCGTCAATCCGTCGGATGATTCCAACGGGCGTCCTCCTCCGTGCGAATCGTTCGCCGCCCTCGGGTTTCTTCTTCTGTCGCGCGGATAGCGTCCACGCCATCAGCGACCTCGAACGGCGCGTGGCCGGGTTGCCCGGCGTGAGCCGAGTCGTATCGCGCTTCCCGAAGAGCCGCGAGTACGCGGGTGACCGCATCCGCGCCTGGGTAGACGCGAAGAACGAGGAGTGGGCGCAAGCGCGAAGACCGAGACCCGTACCGCCTGCGACGCAGGGCTGACCGGTTCCGCCGTCCGTACCTTACTTAGCCAAAATAGAGGGGTCCGCGTCCCGTTCCGTCGGGGGGCTGGCATGGACGATACGGACATGCGGCTGCTCCTGTTCCTTTCCCGCAGTCCGCGGGCGAGAACGCGCAGATCGCCACGATGGAGCGGAACTGGAACGGAGAGTGGGTCAAGGTCGTGAGCCGCATGACGCGCCTCCCGCCCCTGGGCATCGTCCAGGAGTTCCTGGAAGGCCCGTTCGCCGGCTCCAAGGCGGTCCTCGTGTACACGCCGCAGGGCAAGAAGACCCGCGTGGACGTTTACGGGGAGTTCACGTCCCCGACGATCCCGGAGAAGGAGATCGAGAAGGCCGCGCTGAAGTGGCTCGCGCAGTCCTACGACGAGGACGCGCCGGCGGTCAGAGTCTTCGCGGCGAAGAAGTGATGGGTGCGGTCTCATCCGCGGATTGCGGTCGTACGACCGCCTACCACCCGTTTCGGATTCATGGGGTGGCGAAGGTAACGAGGACCCCGTTCCTCGTAACCCGGAACCGAGGAGCAAGGCCCAGACTCTTCTCCAGAACGCTTCCTAGGAAGACTCTCAGGAACTTGGACCAGTTCTCTCCATAGTCATGGCGAATGCTAATCCTGTGGTTTCTTCCGTCCACCTCCAACTCGTACTCCCCTAGGTTGCCGTACTGGGAATTGAGGGAAAGATACCGAAGGAACGCGTCCAAGTCCGCCTTCTTGAACCAGAACAACATGGCTTCGTTCGGCAGCCGAGCTCCGAAGTCGTTGGCAGTCCCCTCCAGCTCGGTCTCGCCGATGCTTTCGAGGAGTGCCCGAAACAGGTCCGCGGATAGCGTGACCACGCCGAACTTGTCTGCGTATCTGTCCCATTCGGCGTACCGCATCAGTATGGTAGTGATCAGGGCGTTTAGGCTGGTCCTCTTGGACTCGGCGTCCGTTTGCAGGAGAGCTTCGAGCTCCTCGGAGAGCCGGACCGTCCGCAAGACGGACTTCTTC
>DUJI01000041.1 GCA_013329855.1 Thermoplasmata archaeon
GCCGTTCGTCAAGCCGTTCGTGTGACCGAGGCCATTCGTGAGCCCGTTGGTCCGTCCCCGCAGGCCGTTCGTCAACCCGTTCGTCCGGCCATGGAGGCCGTTCACGCGTCCGGTCTTCCTTACGGCGACCGGCCGAAGTGGACGGCGTTCGAGGACGAGCCCGTTCGTCAGACCCTTGGCCTTGGGCACGGGCTTCAGCCCGGGTGCCTTGAGCACGGGACGGGGTCGGGGAGCCGGCGCCTCCGTGGGCTGCGTCTTGGCCCCTTGCCGGTCCTGGACCATCTCTTGGACCGTCGCGCGGACCAAGTCCTCGAGCCCGCGGAACAGGTCCGTCTCCTCGCGGAGGTCGGCCATGCAGTGGGGGCACTGCGCGGATCCCGCGGCGACGGGTGCCTTGCAGAAGGGGCACGGGCTGGCACCCTGGCCCTCGGACTCCGCCGAGGCCCGGAGGGCCCTCTCCCGGCTCCGCTTCCACCGCTCCGCGTCACCGAGGCGGGCGAAGAGCTTCATCTCGAACGCCCAGAGACCCGGGTAGTCGGGATCGATGGTCTCGAGCCGTTCGAGGGTCCGGACCGCGGCGCGCGGGTCGTCCGCGACGGCCTGGGCGGCGGCCAGCGTGAAGAGGGCGTCCCGGTCCTCCGAGTCGATCCGGAGGCGTTCCCGGGCGATCTCCTGGATCATCCCGATGCGGCTCGCGCGGGCCTCCGAAGGACGAGGAGCCCTCGCCGGCTGCGCGGGAGGCGCCACGGCCCCGGAAGGGGGCAGCGGGGGCGGCGGCGCGGAAGGGCCGATCCGGATCCCCTGGTCCGTGAGCTCGAACGGCACGAAGTCGGAGGCGGGGGTCGTATCCTTGAGGTGGAGCACGCCGATTTTGCGGACGATCCGGTCCCCGCTGCGGCTCCGCTCGATTTCGATCACGCCGTCGAAGGGCTGGTGGAGCGTCGTGAGGACGGCGGCGGAGTGCATCTCGTTCTCCAGGAGGAAGAGAGCGGTGAAGTGGAAGCGATCGAACTTGCGCTTCGTGGATTGGGCGAACGCGTAGACCTGGCCGGCCTCGTACACGTTCATCGCGGGGGAGAGCATCTCGACGAACGCACGCCGCGGACCGTCTCCCCGTAGGGCCGCGATACCTCGGCTTACGGCGGCCCCCGCGTTGGTCAGGTCCACGGACGAACGCACCACGGCGCCGCGTTCCTCCACGTCCGTGACCGTCTCCTCGCCCCAGGAGAACCAGTCCACGATGCGGAGGCGGTCCTCCTTGACGACCCGTTCCACGTCCACGCCGTAGCGGCGGAGGTCCCGCAGCAGGGACTCGGCGGACTGGGAGGACACGACGACGAGGCCGCTCCCGCCGGTCCGCAGGCCCTCCGCGAGGAAGGCGAGGGCGAAGGCCAGCTTTTCCTGTCCCGGCGGGCCCTGGAGGATGAGGCTGGTCTCCGGCGGAAGCCCACCCTGCACAAGGGCGTCAAATCCCGCAATCCCGCTGGCCAGCCGCTCCATGGGTCAAGCCTCGAGGGGACGGGCGAGCCCACAGCGGACCGCCAGGTCCGGATGGACGCTGATTGCTTCTTGGAGGGCGGTCTGGAAGACCTTCCGGGCGGCCGGCTTCCCGACGCTCTGGGAGCACACGTCCCACAGGTCCCGGTGGAGGGCGGCCATGAGGTCCCGGAGGTGCTCGAGGCCGCCGCCGCTGCCCGCGATCATCTGCTCGAAGACCGCGGAGCGGAGGTCCTGATGCTCCGCACCGAGGGTGTGCTCCATGTCCCCCTCGACCTGGGGAATCCCCAGCTGCCGGATCTGCTGGAACAGGGAGTGGAAGTAGGCCACGTAGAAGTCGACCGCCTCCCGGAGCGGGCCGGAGTCGTCCGCGAGATCCACCTCGATCTGGAGGCGCGCGGACCGCACGCGGTACTCGGACGTCCGGGCGTCGTGTCGACGGCGCTCCACGAGGCCCAGCTCGGCCAGTCGCTGGAGGAAGCGGGACGCCGTGGACACGTGGATCCCCAGGTCCCGGGCCACCTCGCTGGAGAGATGCCACTTCCCGTCCCGGAGCTGCCGCAGGATCTCCAGGCTGTACTCCCCGGACAGGAGGGTGGCGGCCTGACGGAAGGTGTTGGGGTCCATGATCGTGCCTTCGGCGAGCGGTCTCGGGAGGGGTAGTAAGTCTACCCGTCGTAGACCTGGGGGGTCAAGAAGCGTCCCGTCCAATTCTCACGGGAGATTCTCTTGGGCGGAAACCAGCGCCCGGAGGCGCTCCGGGGCGCCCGGGCCACGCCGGATGGCGCCCCGGAGGGGTCGCGCGTAGGCAACATTGAAGTAGCGGCTACTATTTCCGCCCGCAACGGCCGCCCTTTCCTACCGCTGAGGGTGACCTCCAGCCCGCCGCCAGGCCGAGGGAACTCCTTGCGCTACACCCGCTTCGAGAAGGCCCGCATCATCGGAGCCCGGGCGCTCCAGATCAGCATGGGCGCGCCCATCGTCCTGGACGTCCCCGCGGGGATGGTCGACCCCATCGAGATCGCGTGGACCGAGTTCAACGCGGGCGCCATCCCGATCACCGTGAAGCGGGAGCTCTGACGACGCATCATTCTTCTTCATCCGACCGTGCCAGGTCGGCGAGGTCAAAGACGGTCTCCGAGGACTTCAGGCGTGCGGCCTCCTCCGGGGTCAGCGTCTCGCGCACGACGTCGTCCTGAATCACGTCGCTGTTGCCCGTGGGGTCCTCGAGGATGAACGTGAACGGCTCGCGGCCCTCGATCATGGCTTCCATCCGCTCCCGGACACTCCGGAGGCGCCTTCTCGCCCCAGGGGTCTCCGCCACGGCCTCCTGGCCCTGAACCACATCCAGGAACTTGCGCAGGACCCCCTCCACGTTCGTGATGAACGCCTCGGCCTGCGGGCCGGGCTCCAGGGTCGCTCCGAGCTCGGGAATCCGGACCGTGCCCGAAGAGGACCGGGCGACCCGTGCGGAGCGGTGCTCCGGACCCACGACGCGGAGCGTGATGCGGAGCGCCTCCCGATGCCGGGTCAGCAGGAGGTCCCCGTGGTGGTACCCGCACGCAAGGCAGAGGAGCGTGGTCTGGAGCGCCTCGCCGAAGTAGGGCAGATCCAGGTCCAGGGACCGGAGCACGAGGGGCGCGCGGCCGCAGACGGGGCAGGGGGCCTCGAGGGACGTCTCGCGCACCGGGCCGCGGGTCACATCCGGAGTGGGAAGGGTCACCGGGAAGGGGAGGCCGTGGAGGGACAAAGAGCTTTCAGCGTCCGCGTCCCGAAGAGACCGGGAGACGCCGGAGACCGGGGTCCTGCAGTGAACAAAGTTTATATAGAACTGC
Organism: Thermoplasmata archaeon; assembly: GCA_013329855.1. Lineage (GTDB taxonomy): Archaea > Thermoplasmatota > Thermoplasmata > RBG-16-68-12 > RBG-16-68-12 > RBG-16-68-12 > RBG-16-68-12 sp8695u. The sequence goes on from DUJI01000041.1 coordinate 3,333, forward strand.
AAATACATTATTGGGTGCTGGGGCATCCCCAAGGAGGGACCCAACATGATGCGGAAGACCAAGAAGACGGATCTCGCCTCGAAGTCTGGGGAGAACACCCCGGAGCGAGCCCTGCTCCCGCGCGGCACCTCGGACTGGTTCGCGGAGATGGACCGCTGGTTCGACGACCTCCGGAACGAGTTCGAGCGGACGTTCTGGGGCCCCGACGCACGCTACGGGCGCGAGGGCGTCCTCGCAGCTCGCCAGCCCCTCGTGGACCTGGCGGACAACGGCCGCGAGTTCGTCCTGACCGCCGAGCTGCCCGGCGTGAAGAAGGAAGACCTGGACATCCAGGTGACGCCGGAAGGAATCGAGATCGGTGCGGAGACCCAGCGGGAGAGGGAGGACAACGGGAAGGACTACGCGTACCGCGAGCGCTCGTACTCCTCCTTCCGCCGCGTCCTGCCGTTCCCGGAGGAGGTCCTCCCCGACCAGGTCGAGGCCAAGCTGACGGACGGCGTCCTCGAGGTCCGGCTCCCCAAGAAGGAGCCCGCCCCGAGGCGCGAGCCCGTGAAGGTCCGGGTCGAGTGACCCGGACTCCCACCTTCTTTCCTTTCGTTCAGCCGGTGAAACCATAACCACGTTTATCTGGCGTCTTGAGGATGCGTCGCCCGCGGGGCAGCGCCCTCACGATTCCTGAGGTCATCCCATGATGCACGCTCACGAGAAGTTCCTGCGGGTCTCCGAAGCGAAGCCGGCCGACGCGGGCCGGGGAATCGTCCGGATCGACCCGGAAGTCCTGAAGATCCTGGAGCTGCGCGAGGACGACGTCGTCCTCATCGAGGGCGGCAAGTCCACGGCGGCCGTCGTCCGCCGCGGGTATCCCGAGGACGCGAACCGCGGCGTGATCCGCATGGACGGCATGCAGCGCCACAACGCGGACGTCGGGATCGACGACAAGGTGGGCCTGCGGAAGGCGCACGCCCGCCCCGCGGAACGACTCAGCCTGGCGCCCACGGAGGCCGTGCGGATCATGGGGGGCGAGCAGTTCATGGGCCAGGTCCTCCAGGGCCGGCCCGTGACCCGCGGCGACCTCGTCACGGTGAGCATCATGGGCCGGAAGTTCGACTTCGTGGTCACCTCGTTCCAACCCGGGGCCGACGCCGTGATCGTGGGACCCCAGACGGAGATCAAGCTCGCGGAGACGCCCACCAAGGAAGAGGAGGCCAAGCTCCCCCGCGTCACGTACGACGACATCGGGGGCCTGGGGGACGCGGTCCGCAAGGTGCGGGAGATGATCGAACTCCCCCTGCGCCAACCGCAGCTCCTCGAGCGCCTCGGCGTCGAGGCCCCCAAGGGCGTGCTCCTGCATGGGCCGCCGGGCACGGGGAAGACGCTCCTGGCGAAGGCCGTGGCCTCGGAGACGAACGCGAACTTCCACTCCATCTCCGGACCCGAGATCATGTCCAAGTTCTACGGCCAGAGCGAAGAGAACCTGCGCGAGATCTTCAAGCAGGCCGAGGAGAACGCCCCGAGCATCGTGTTCATCGACGAACTGGACTCCATCGCCCCCAACCGGGAGGAGGTCACGGGCGAGGTGGAGCGCCGCGTCGTGGCCCAGCTCCTCGCGGTCATGGACGGCCTCCAGGGCCGCGGCAAGGTCGTCGTCATCGGCGCGACGAACCGCCCCAACGCGCTGGACCCCGCCCTCCGCCGTCCCGGGCGGTTCGACCGGGAGATCGAGATCGGTGTCCCGGCCCGGGACGGTCGGCTCGAGATTCTCCAGATCCACACGCGCGGCATGCCCCTCGCGGAGGACGTCGACCTCAAGGAGCTCGCGGGGATCACCCACGGGTACGTCGGCGCGGACCTCGCCGCCCTGACCAAGGAGGCGGCCATCCGCTCCCTGCGCCGGATCCTCCCGGACATCGATCTCCAGACGGACGTCATCCCGCCCGAGGTCCTCAGCAAGCTCACGGTCACGAGGGACGATTTCCTCCAGGCCTACCGGGAGCTGGAACCGTCGACCCTGCGCGAGGTCCTCATCGAGAAGCCCAACGTCCACTGGGACGACGTGGGCGGGCTCGAGGAGGCCAAGCAGGAGCTCAAGGAGAGCGTGGAGTGGCCCATCAAGATGAACAAGCTCTTCGTTCACTTCGACGCCCGCGCGCCCCGGGGCGTCCTCTTGTACGGACCGCCGGGCACGGGGAAGACCCTCCTGGCGAAGGCCGTGGCCACGGAGTCCGAGGCGAACTTCATCTCCGTGCGCGGCCCCGAGTTCCTCAGCAAGTGGGTCGGGGAGTCGGAGCGGATGGTCCGGGAGACGTTCCGCAAGGCGAAGACGGCCGCCCCGTGCGTGATCTTCTTCGACGAGATCGACGCGATCACCCCGGTCCGCGGCATGACCACGGACGCCCAGGTCACGGAGCGCGTGATCTCTCAGATCCTGACCGAGATGGACGGACTCGAGGAGCTCCACAACGTCACCGTGATCGCGGCGACCAACCGCGCGGACCTCGTGGACCCCGCGCTCCTGCGGCCCGGCCGCTTCGACNNCTCGCCGCCCTCTGCAACGAGGCCTCCATGCTCGCCATGCGCGAGTACGCCACGAAGGACAAGAGCCTGGACGAGAACGCCCTGAAGCAGGTCAAGATCACGAAGAAGGACTTTGACGCGGCCCTGAAGAAGGTGACGGCCCAGACCAAGGACGTGGGCGGCTACCAGGCACTCTCCTCCAAGTTCACGAAGGACCTCGAGGTCAGCTAGGGGGAAGGGTTAAGTCGGGGCAGCGGCAATGGCCGCCCCCGTGGCCGCCTCCGCCCCCGGCAAGCTGATCCTGTTCGGGGAGCACGCCGTGGTTTTCGGCGAGCCGGCCCTGTGCACCGCAATCGACCTCCGGACCGAGGTCTTCGCCCGGCCCCATGCGGAGTGGCTCGTGGACGGCGCGTCCCTCGACGACCCGAAGTACCGCTACGTGAAGGCGGCCGTCCGCCGGTCGCGGATGGAGAATCCCCTCTGGCTCGAGATCCGGTCCATGATCCCCACGGGCGCGGGACTGGGCTCCTCCGCGGCGGTCACCGTGGCCGCCCTGGGGGCCCTGGCGTCCCTCCGCGGTGCGTTCGACCCGCCCGCCATCGCGCGCGAGGCGTTCGAGATCGAGCACGAGGTCCAGGGACGCGCGAGCCCGATCGACACGAGCACGGCCACCGCGGGCGGCGGCGTCCTCGTGCGACCCGACGAGGGGGATGACCTCCTGTGGACGATCACGCGGGACACGCGCCGGTGGTGCCTGCATCGCTGCCCCCTCCCCGAGCTCACGTTCGTCATCGGCTACACGGGGATCGGCGCCGCCACGGGTCCCCTGGTCGCGGGGGTGAAGGAGCGCGTGGACGCCTCTCCCAAGGCGGCCTCCATGGTCCGGGAGATCGGCCACATCACCATGGACGGGCTGGTCGCCCTGCAGCGGAACGATCTGGTTGCCGCCGGGCGGCTCATGGACCAGGACCAAGGACTGCTCAACGAGCTGGGCGTGGGGCATCCCATGCTGGACCGGCTCGTGAC
>DUJI01000262.1 GCA_013329855.1 Thermoplasmata archaeon
GCCTCCGCCCCCGAATCCTCCGCCGCCCCCGCCTCCGCCGCCGGCCGCCGTGACGGTGACCGTGGCTATGACGTAGGGGCTATGGTTGAGCCCGGGCGCGGTGTGGTTGTCCGTGATTGTCACGTTGGCCGTGTACGTGCCCGGCGCGGTGTACACGTGGGTCTTCGACATGATGACGCCGGACTGCGTGCCCGTCGCCGCGTAGCTCGTGACCGCCGCGGTGCCGTCGCCGAAGTGCCAGGTCGCAAACAGGGGGTCTCCCTCCGGGTCCGACACGCTCAGGTTGAACCACAGCGTGGTGTTCACCTTGGCCGAGAGGACGTTCGGGGAGAAGCTCGCAATCTGCGGAGGCAGGTCGACAGAACCCGCTTCCACGATGGTCGCGGTCGTGCTCGAGCAGGCGGGCCACTCCGCGTTCTTCACGCGCACGCTGATCGTGTAGTTGCCCGGCTGGGCGTACGTGTGCTTCACGGGCACCGTGGTCGTGTTGACCCAGGGGGTCCCGTCGCCGAAGTTGAACGTGTAGTTCACGGTCGGCGACTGCGCGTTGTTCACGGTAATCGCGACGTTCGCGGGGGTGCCATTAATCCATTGCACCTGGGGGAAGTTCACGATCACCGGGGCGGGATCGTCGGCCGGGTCGACCTGCTGCCACAGGTTGAGGAGGTCGCTGTCCGGGGTCAGGCCATTGTAGGTGCCCCAGTCGCCCCAGTTCAGCCAGGCGACCCCGTTGCCGCCGGGGTTCGCCGTGGTCGCGGCGTACAGGTCATCCTTGTAGAACGGGATGATGTACGAGCTGTAGTTGTAGACCATCATCTGCATCTCGTTCAGGATGGCCCGGCGCGCGGCCGAGTCGACCGTCGTCACGGACTGGTTGTACAGCGCGTCGAACGTCTGGTTCGAGTAGAAGTTGTCGCTCGTGGGTCCGATGGACGCGGTCGTCTCGACGGACAGGATGTCCGTGGAGGGGTCCGAGGCCGGGGTGAAGACCCAGTCCCAGAGCCACATGTCGTAGTCGCCGGACAGCCAGTACCCACTCATCTGGTTGATGCCGTACAGTCCGTAGCCGGGCGTCGTGCGTCCGAGGCGGTCCGTGGTCACGATGCCCGCCTGGGCCAGCCACGCCACGATGTCCTGGGCCGCCTTCTCCCACCAGCTCTCCGTGTTCAGCGTGTAGAACCGGAAGATGAGGGGGTTCGTGCCGCCCGCCTGGTACAGCGGGGTGGCATTGGCGTTCTGGTTGCCCGCCGAGTCGTACTTCCAACCTGCCGCGTTGAGCATGGCGCGTGCTTGGGCCGTGTTGAATGGGTAGGCGTATTGGGACGGCGGCGAGTAATGCCAGGGGTTGCTGTCCGGCACCAAGCTGTCGCCGACGTTGCCCAGCCCCAGGAGCGCGTCGCTAATCAGCTGCTGCTTGTTGATGCTCATGGCGACCGCACGGCGGACCACCTGGTTCGTCGCCAGGATCTGGTTGTTGGTCCCCGTTCGGAACTGGGTCGTCCCGTTCGCCACGAGGGCCGCGCGCATGGCGTCTGTCATCGCGTTGATGGAGTACTCGCCGACGAAGCCCTGGTCCACCGCGAACTTGGGCGACCACGTGCTGAGCGCCTGCGTGTAGCTCGTGGGGTCCACTCCGATGATCGCGTTCAGGCTGTTGGCCCCGGTCGTGAAGTCGTTCACCATGGTCCCGGAGGCCGTGTACGAGATGTACCGGACCTCGTCCGGGCGGATGACCGCGCAATAGTACTGCTCCCCGTAGTAGTTCGGGTTCTTCCGGAGCACGGCGAGGGTGCTCGTGGAGTTCACGTAGTCGTAATAGAACCCGCCCGAGCCGATCGGGTAGGAGGGCGAGTACTTGATCGGGTCCCGCTGCGCGCTCCAGACGTACTCGGGCAGGATGGGAAGGTTGACGGCCGTGGAGTACATCGTGGCGATGGGACGCTTGGTGACGATCTGGACCGTGTACGTGTCGAGGGCCGTGACGGACGCGATGTCCTGCACGTACGCGTTGAAGATGCTCGCGGTCTCGTTGATCTGTAGATTATAGGAGTAGACCACGTCGGCCGCGGTCACCGGGTGCGCGCGGCTCGACGGATTCGCGGGGTCCGTGAAGTAGGCGCCTTGGACCAGATGGAAGGTCCAGGTGACATCGTCCGGGGCCACCTCCCACGCGTAGGCCAGATCTCCCTTGACGTCGTACGACTTGTCGTTGGTCAGGAGCGTGCTGTACACCCCGTAGATGATGATGTACTCGTCCACCAGGGTGATCTTCATCGGATTGAAGGTCGTTACGGTCCATGCCTGCGTGCCGATTCGGAGGGACCGGAACGGCGGCGTGTAGGCCGCCGCCGCGGTACGCGAGCCGAGCGTGATCACCCCCGTCAGGCCGCTCAACACCAAGACCGCGACCAACGTCGCGATCAGAATCGCCCTTCCCAACTCCAACCGAGCTCGGAACTCCGAACCTCCCGTCACTCCGTTCAACCCCTGCCCCCAACGCGCCGCCCCGCTGCCGAGTATCCATATGGAGGTGCTCGTTGCGAGCCGCTCGATATCGCGAGCATTTCCCGCATCGTATATAATGCTTCTCGAAGTACCGGAGAACGCCTCTTGTATCTTTAGCTCGGTCTCAAAGCTGAGACCGAAGGCTCAACGTCCATTTGTGAGCCAAGCGGACGGGCGTCGGTCGGTTTCCGCGCGCGGCCCCGATGGCGACCGCGGGCCGCGTCAGCTCGTGTACACGGACTGGCTCTGCTCGTGCATGAACTGGGGGAGGTAGAAGTACCCGCCCGCCGCCTTGCCCGAGATTCCGGACATCTTCCAGCCGCCGAAGGGCTGCACGCCGACGACGGCGCCCGTCGTGGAGCCCGCCGCGCGGTTCGCGTACATGACCCCGGTCTGGCACTCCCGGAAGAACCGGTCCACGTCCTCGGGCTTCCCGCTGAAGATGCCCGCCGTGAGCCCGTAGTCCACGGAGTTGGCGAGCTCCAGGGCATCGTCCATGCCGTCCACTTCCAGGATGGACAGGATGGGCACGAAGAGCTCCTCGTTGTTCACGCGGTGCTTCCGCGGCAGCCCGTCCACGATCGTGGGCTCGACGAAGAGGCCGTCGCCCTTGAGGACCTTCCCGCCGTGAAGAATCTTCCCGCGCCCCCTCTTGACGTCCGCGATGGCCTTCGCATACGTCTTCACCGCGGCCTCGTTGATCACGGGACCCAGGTACGTGTCGCGGACCGTGGGATCCCCGATCTTGATCTTCCGAGTCTCCGCGACGAGCTTCTCCAGGAAGGCCTTCTTCACCCGCTTGTCCACGAGGACGCGGGAGCAGGCGGAACACTTCTGGCCTCCGTACCCGAACGCGGCGCGCATGGTCCCCGCGGCCGCCTTGTCCAGGTCCGCGGTCTCCGTCACGAGGGTCGGGTTCTTGCCGCCCAGCTCCGTGATGATGGGCTTCGGGAACGTCTCGCTAAAGGTGCGGTACGCGCCGATGCCGACGTCCCGGGATCCCGTGAAGACGAA
>DUJI01000224.1 GCA_013329855.1 Thermoplasmata archaeon
AGGGCGCCCGCGGACATGCCGCCCGCGATGGCGAAGGGGAAGTTGAACGGCGCCACGACGGCCCACACGCCGTAGGGCTTGAGGACGGCGCGGGTCTTCTCCCCGGGCACGTACTGCCCCATGGCGAAGTCGTACCCGTGGTTCCGCTCCATCTCCTCCGCGTACCACCGCATGAGGTCCGCCGTCTCGTCCACGTCGGCCATGGCCTCGTAGCGGTTCTTGCCGTTCTCGAAGGACATGAGGGCGGCGTAGTAGAATTTCTGCGCGGCCACGAGGTCCGCGGCGCGCCGGATGATCCGGGCGCGCTCCTCCCAGGGTGTGGCGGACCACGCGGGGAACGCCTTCCTGGCCGCCGCGACGGCCTGCTTCGCGTGGATCTGGTTGCCCTTGGAGAAGGTCCCGAGGACGAGCTTCCGGTTGGACGGGGACGTGTCCCCGAATGTCTCCCGGGTCCAGACCTCCTTGCCGCCGATGACCAGGGGATGCTTCTGCCCGAAGTCCTTCTGGACCTGGACCACCGCGGCCTCGTACGCCGCGTGGAACTCGTCCGTCTTCCCCGCATCGACCGCGTTCTGCCACGTCCGCTCGTTCCGGAAGACCATGGATCCTCACCCTCGTGGGCCGCGGAAGCCCGATGCCGGAAAATAAGTTTTCGGAATGTACACGTCAGGCGATGTAGGAGTCCGTCGTCCCCTCATACGTGTCGTACTGGACGAGGACGCCGATGTGGGCCAGGAGCTCCCGCGCCCACTCCCGCGTGTACGAGTTCGGCGGGACGTCCCGGGTCGTCTCGAGCCACTCGAAGACCTCCTTGAAGGCCTCCTTCTCCTCGTCCCTCGTGAGGCGCTGCCCCAGGGTGGCCACGGCGGTCTCCAGGCGGTTCATGGAGAGCACGAACTCCTTCGCCTGGGCCAGGAACTTCGCCTTCTCCTCGCGCGTCATCGGACCGACCTCGGACGCACGATGCCGCGGCGACGCGATAAACGTTCCGTCCCCAAGGTTCATGGGGGACCGCCGGCTCGCCGCGTGCGATGGCGGACGCGGTGCGCGTCGCGAAGGCCTCCGAGATTCGGGTCGGCGGCTCCAAGGTCGTCGTCGTCCTCGGCCACCCTGTCGCCCTGTTCCACCTCGAGGACGCCTTCTACGCCGTCTCCAACGTGTGCCTCCATCGCGGCGGGCCCGTCGGCGAAGGCATGCTGGAGGGCGCCGTGGTCACGTGCCCCCTCCACGGCTGGGAGTACGACGTGCGGACCGGGAGGAACGTCGCGAACCCCGTGGCCCGCCTTCGCACGTACGCCGTGCGGGTCGAGGGGGACGACGTCCTCGTCGTGCCGTGAAGCGCACCTTTAACCGCGTCGCGGCGGTACGCGCCTCCCGTGGACTGGCTCTGGGCGGCCCTGACCGTCCTCGGGTTCCTCGCCCTCCTCGCGAACCTCGCGAGCCTCCGCCAGGGTGTCCTGCTCCGGCGCGGCGTGCGCGTCGGCCTGCGGATGGCCTTCGGCGCGTACCTGCCGCGGGCCACCGTCCTCCTTCCCGTGCGAGGCCTGGACGATGGCTTCGACGAGAACGTGCGAGCCCTCCTGGCCCAGGAATATCCGCGCTACCGGTTGATCGTGATCCCGGATCGGGCGGACGATCTCGCCGCGGGGCGCGTCCTCGCCCTCGCGCGCGAGCGGCCGCAAGTCCCCGTGGAACTCCTGGTGGCCGACGCGTCGGGCATGGGCGGCAAGGTGAACGCGCTCCGCACCGCGCTGGCGCATCTCGCGTCCGAGGACGAGGTCGTCGCGTTCGCGGACGCGGACATCCGTCCCGGACCGGACTGGCTGCGGCAGCTCGTGCAACCCCTCGCCGACGTGACCGTGGGGGCATCGACCGGGTTCCGGTGGTACGTCCCCCCGCGGCCCACCTTCTGGTCCCTCGTGCGCTCCGAGTGGAACGCGGTGAGCGCCAACGTCCTGTTCGACGGTGGGCGCAACTACACCTGGGGCGGATCCTCTGCCATCCGCGTGGAGCACCTTCCGCGGCTCCGCCTGGAGGAACGATGGCGGGAGGTCCTGAGCGACGACCTCGTCGTCACGGAGGCCGTGCGCGCCGCGGGCATGCGAATCGCCTACGCACCCGCGTCCCTGGTGGCCACGGTGGAGGACGCGGACCGTGCGACGTCCGTCGAGTGGTGTCTGCGGCAGATGATGATGGCCACCCTGTACCTGCCCATCGTCCGCCGGTATGCGGCCGCGGCGTTCGCCGTGTTCGACGGCGCCGTCCTCCTGGGACTCGTCTCCCTCGTCCTCGCGCCGTTTCTCGGGTGGGCGTACCTCGTCCCGGCGATCCTGTTCCTGGTCACGCTGCCGGCGACCGTGGCCAAGGCGTCCTTGCGGCGGCGCGCGTTCCTCTCCGCATCCCCTTCGGTCGCCCGCCTCTGGGCCATCTCGTCCGCCCGGGCCGCCCTCGCCTCCCTCGCGGTGCCGTGGCTGATGGTGTGGGGGCTCGCGAAGACGCGCCGGCAGACCGTGATCCGGTGGCGCGGGCGCATGTACGACGTCCGGGATCCGCGGCACGTGCGGCTTATGGAGACTGCGTCCGTTCCCGCAGGCTCTCCTGGAACTTCGACAGCTCGCTGAGGATCGCGTTGCGGCGCTCGCTGCGCCGGAGGGTCACGGCCATGGAGAGCGCGGGCGGGATCAGGGCGACGAGGACCGCGGCGAGGGCGAGTGGCACGGTGATTGCCGCGTTGACCGCGCTGGCCCCCAGGAGGATGACGCCCACGAGGGTCGGGGGCAGGAAGAACGCGAGGAACACCCCCGCGATGGACACGAGGGGCTCGCGCGCCTCCTTCTGCATCGCGAGGACCTCCGCGTCGGAGAACGTCTTCGCGGTGCGGACCATGGGCTCGCCGTGGCGGGCGAACCGGTCCCGGACGACCGCCATGGCCTCGACGAACCCCTGGCTCTCCGCGCGGAAGGCGCGGATGGCCCCGGGCGTGAAGCGCACGAGCAGGCGGCGCCCGTCGTTCGTCTCGAGGCCCAGGCCCGCGTGGACCAGGGTGCCCGCGGACGACGCGAACGGAGACATGAAGGATCCGGCGACCTCGTAGCTCGCGGGATAGATGTCCCGGATCTCGTCCCAGCGGAAGTCCCGCCGCGCGCCCACGAGGCGCCGCGCCAGGGGCAGAGAGATCTCGATCCCGTTCTCGTAGATGTACGTCGGGTTGGGCTTGAACGCGACCATGGCCACGAGGAGGATCCCCAGCGGGAGGAAGCAGATCCCGTTGAGCGGCCACCACCCTTCCGGTGCGGCCGCGATGGGACCGAGCACGAACGTGACCACGAGCAGGACTAGGAGGAGCGCGACGGACATGGGGTTCGCGGGGATGGGCTTGTACGCGTAGAGGAGCGGTCCCGGGTCCTGCCTTTCCATGGCGGTCTCCGCAAGCCGGGGTTGCTTATTAGGGCTCCCGACGCAGGGATCGACGCCGCAAACCCTTTCCTTCGACGTCCCTTACCGACGGCGATGCTCGCCCTCGGCATCGAAGGC
>DUJI01000134.1 GCA_013329855.1 Thermoplasmata archaeon
CGGCTGAGCCGACGGGCGCTCCGCGAGGCCCCTGGAGGTCTCCATCGCGGAGAACCGGGAAGCCATGGGTTGGTACGCGTCCAAGGGGCTCCCCGTGGAGGTCAACGACAGCCACCAGTGGTCGCTGCGAGACGCGCCGGACGCAGTCGCGGTCGCCGCGGCGTTCCTCGCCGCGTACAACGCGAAGAAAGCCGGCGTCAGCACGTATGTGGCCCAGTACATGTTCAACAACCCCCGCGGGACCTCCCCCAGGAACGACCTCGCGAAGATGTCCGCGAAGATCGAACTCATCGAGGGGTTGCAGAACGGATCCTTCCGCGCCCTCCGGGAGGCGAGGACGGGTCTCAACTCGTTGCCCCTCGACATGGACCAGGCGAAGGGACACCTCGGGTCCTCCATCCACACGGTGATGGCGATCCGGCCCGACATCGTCCACGTCGTCGGCTACTCCGAGGCGAACTACCAGGTCGGTCCGAAGGAACTCGTCGAATCCTGCCGAATCGCCCAGGGCGCGATCCGGAACGCCCTCCTCGGGATGCCCGACCCCCTGGCCGATGAGGCGGTCCGCGCGCGGAAGGCGGAGCTGCTCGGCGAGGCGCGGTTCCTGCTCGACGAGATCCGGGGGATTGCCGAGAAGGGGGTTCCCGACCCCTGGACGGACCCGCACACTCTCGCGCGGGCCGTGAAGATGGGGATCCTCGACGCACCTCATCTCTTCGGGAACCCCACGGCTTGCGGCAGGACGGTCACCCGGATGGTCGAGGGAGCATCCCGCGCGGTGGAACCGTCTACGGGAAAGGCCCTCTCGGAGCACGAGCGCCTCCGGTGGCTCGGGATCGCCTGAGCGGGAGCGGACCATGTGCGGGATCGCGGGGATCGTGGGCGATGCCGACGAGGTTCTCCTGCGGCGCATGCTGGAGATCCTGCGGCACCGCGGACCCGACGACCTCGGCGTCTTCGTGGGCGACGGGGTGGCCCTGGGCCAGACCCGGCTCTCGATCATCGACGTGACGGGAGGCCACCAGCCCATCCTGGACGAGGAGGGAACCGGGGCCGTCGTGGCCAACGGGGAGATCTACAACTTCCGCGCGCTGTCCAAGGGGCTGGCGGGACACACGTGGAGGACCCGCGCGGACAGCGAGGTGCCCCTCCACCTGTACCAGGACATCGGGACCGAGGCGGCGTCCCGCCTCGACGGGATGTTCGCGCTGGGCATCTGGGATCGCGGGATGCTGTACCTCGCTCGGGATGCGCTGGGCATCAAGCCCCTCTACGTCGCGGAGGCGGACGGCACCTTCTACTTCGCCTCCGAGATGAAAGCCCTTCTCCCCGTCACGACGAGGATCCGCGAGTTCCCTCCCGGCCATTGGTTTCGTCCGGACCGCGGGTTCCAGCCCTTCGTCCGGTGGGACACGGGGGTCCCATCCGCGTGGACGGAGGACGGGGCCGTCGCCCGCGTGCGGGAACTCCTCCCCGCCGCGGTCTCCAAGCGGCTCATGTCGGACGTTCCCCTCGGCACCCTCTGCTCCGGCGGCCTGGACAGCACCCTGGTCACGGCCCTCGCCGCGCGAGAGCTCGGGAGGTTCCACACCTTCTCGACCGGCATGAGCGGCGCGCCCGACCTGGAGAACGCCCGGCGGGCCGCCGAGATCCTGGGCACGACCCACCACATCCGGGAGTTCACGGAGGACGAGGCACTCGAGGCCCTGCCGCGGATCGCCTGGCACCTGGAGTCCTACGATGCGCCCCTGTTCCGCAGCGCGGTGCCCACCTACTTCGTCTCGGAGCTGGCCCGGAGGCACGTCAAGGTGGTCCTCACGGGCGAGGGCGCGGACGAGCTGTACGCGGGCTACCGCTATCTCAAGGATCTCCCGGAAGGGGCGCCGCTTCACGCGGAGCTGGTCCGGACCACGCGGTCCCTCCACCACGTGAACCTGCAGCGGACGGACCGACTGACCATGGCCCATGGGCTCGAGGGCCGCGTCCCGTACCTGGACTGGGACCACGTGCGGTTCGCCCTCTCCCTGCCGACGGAACTCAAGATCCGCGGGCCCCAGCGGGTGGAGAAGTGGCTCCTGCGCCGCGCGTTCCCCGACGCCCTCCCGGAGACGCTGCTCTGGCGGGAGAAGCAGAAGTTCGCGGAGGGCACGGGGTCTTCCGACCTGCTCCGGCGGGAGGCCGAGCGGACGATCTCCGACACGGAGTTCGAACGGGAGGCGGAGCGGGCACCCGTCCCCCTCCGGACCAAAGAGGAGCTGTACTGCTACCGGCTGTTCGCCGAGCGCTTCGATCTCCCGGACGACGTCGTCCAGGGAATCGTGGGGACAACCGCCGTCTACTGAGGGCTCGCGGGATGCGACGGATTGCGTCCGCCCACCTGAAGGCTTAACCGAGGAAGCGTTCTCGGGACCGCGGGAGCCCCATCCCGCCCATGACGACGACGCTCAGTCCGACCCAGGCGCGGCGTCTCACGATCCGCGCACAGGCCCTCGACGGAACCCCGCGGAACGTCCTGGACGTCGTCCGGCGGATTGGCGGCCTTCAGCTCGACCCGACGAGCCGGGTCGCGCCGAGCCACCTACTCGTGCTCTGGAGCCGCCTCGGCCCCTTCGATCCGTCCGAACTGGACCGCCTCCTGTGGAGGGACCGCTCCCTGTTCGAGCTGGGAGCGTTCATCCGTCCCACGGAGGACTTCCCCCTGCTGAAGCGAGGGATGCTCGCCTTCCCCGGAGACGCCGGGGCGTGGCAGAGACGGGTTGGCGCATGGCTCCGGGCCAACGAGACGTTCCGCCGGTATGTGCTCCGAGAGATCCGCCGTCGCGGCCCGCTGAGGAGCCGCGAGCTCGGGGACCGCTCCGTGACCCCGTGGCGGTCAGGGGGTTGGACCCACGAGCGCAATGTGACCCAGATGCTCGGCTTCCTGAGCGCCCGCGGCGAGGTGCTCGTCACCGCACGCCGCGGAGGGCAGCGTGTGTGGGACCTTCCCGAACGGGTCCTTCCGGCCAAGGTGCTCGCGGCCCAGCCGGCCTCCGAGCGCACCGTCGCTGAACGACGACTCGGCTACCTCGGACTCGTGCGGCCATCACGGGCGTACGAGGGCGTCGGCGAGTCCGTCCGCGTCACAGGCGTCCCGGGGGAGTGGGTCGCGGACCAGCGCGCGCTCGACCGGCTGGACGAGCCGGTGCCCTCCCGGATGACCTTCCTCTCCCCCTTCGACCGACTGATCCACGACCGCGAGCGGACCGAGGATCTGTTCGGCTTCCGCTACCGGCTCCAGATCTACGTCCCCCGGTCGGAGCGCGCCTACGGGTACTATGCGTTGCCCATCCTCCACGGGGACCGGCTACGCGGTCGGATCGATCTGGCGTATGATCGGGAGCACCGCGTGCTTCGAGCGAACGCGCCCCATCCGGAGCCCAGAGGGCGGCTCCCGCGCGTCGCGTTGCGGGCAACCCTTCGCAGCCTCGGCGAATTCCTCGGCGCCGAGCGAGTCGAAACGCAGTAGCGGACGACACCGTCTCACCCGTCTCGCCGGCTTCTGTCCGCAGGGCAGTCTCGGGGCCCGCCGGGACCGGTCCAAGCAGGACCCTTGGCTTACGGCCCTTGGTCCTCCGGAGGAGGGCGCCTCCGAGCGAATCCCATCTGCAGCATGCTGGGTTCGATGAAGTAGAGAGAGAAATCCCGGCCGGCTGCGACCCGCCTGGCCTCTCCCTGGGCCCGCCGCTTGGATGACGAGCTACAGATCACGTTCCCGTCCAAGACCGCAATCCACTGGTTGGGGTACCTCTGCACGAGATCCAACAGATTCGCTGCGAACCAATCGTCGTTGCTCAGCGGGCCGCTCTCTGCCATGAGGAAGCATCCTCCCCGTTCGCTTCGTGCTTTCTCTGGAAGGGGCGTTCACCTTCTTGGACCTTCTGTCGACGGCGTCCCAGGCGCGTAGGCTGTGGCTCCGTTGGCGGCCGCCTTCGAGGGGCACCCATGCAATCTGCGGACCGGTCTCTTGTCTGCGTCCCGAGGCAGCGCCTGCACCGCGGAGTGGGAGCAGCCCTTAAGCGACGGGGCGCATCAGGGTGTCTCATGACATCCGCCCGACCCACCCTGTACCGCGACGCGGCCCTCGCGGACGCGACCGGCCCCGATCTCCGCAAGGACGTGAGCGTCCTCGTCGACCAAGGCCGGGTCGTGTGGATCCGACCCCTCTCCGAGGAACCGGAGCTTCCCCCCGACGTGCACGTCGTGGACGCAGGCGGCTCCACGATCGTGCCGGGCATGGTGGACGCGCACAGCCACGTCACGCTCCCCGGCGGGTCGCACTGGATTGACCGCGGAGCCGATCCTCCGGACGAGCTGCTCGACGTGGCGGAGCACAACGGAAATCTCCTAGGCCAAGCTGGAGTGCGATGGGCGAGGGACGTGGGCTCTCCCGCGGCCCCGGACCCCTCCGACGGCCGCAGGCGCGCCCTGGCGCTCCGCGTGCGGGAACGGTGGCGGAAGGAGGCTGCGCGGCCTCGCCTGAAGGTGGCGGGAACCTGGCTCGCCCACAGCGGGGTGCTTCCGGGCATGATGATCGAGGCCGATGACGGGCCCACGCTCCTGGCCGCGGCGAGGAGCCAGCTGGACGACGGCGCGGACTTCCTCAAGCTCTACCTGGATGGGCCGAAGAGGGACGAGGCACCCTGGCCGGCGGATGCGGTGCGGGCGGTCGTCGAGATGGCCCACGGTCGCGGCGCCAAGGTCACGGCCCATTCCGGCTTTCTTGCGGGAGCCCGGGTGGGCATCGAAGCAGGCGTGGATTCCCTGGAGCACGGCTTCGAGCTCGATGAGGAGGCGGCGACCCAGATGGCCCGCCAAGGGACGTTCCTCGTGTCCACGCTGGCCGTCTTCCGATCGTGGATGTCCTTCGCGCAGACCACGACGTTGCCCCGGTTCGTGGGAGAGGAAGGCAAGGAGCGAACCACGAAACGACGGGAGCTGGCCATCGAGAGCGTGCGTTTCGCGCGCCGGGCCGGCGTTCGAATCGCCGCGGGCACGGACTTCGGCGGGGGATCGCTCCGGGCGAACCACCTCGCCTGGGAAGTTGAATCCCTCGTGGAAGCCGGGTTCAAACCCTGGGAGGCCTTGGCCTCCGCCACGGTCCGCGGCGGAGAACTCCTCGGGGAACCCGGGGCCGGCAGGATTGTCGAAGGAGGACCTGCAGACTTCTTCCTCGTCCATGGCGATCCGCTGAGCGATCCCGCGTCACTCTGGCGAGTATGGAAGGTGGCGTGGCGATCCGAGCCGCATGCCAGGACCGCTTGAAGGATCCCGGACTAGCCGGGAAGAACTGCCCCGCGGACTCCCTAACCGCGATTGCCCTCACAGGAAGAGGTGCTCTTAGCTCCGCGCGAAGGCCCCGTTCTCCCCTCGCAGGACCGTGGCGACCTCGGCGTCGAGCCGCTTGCGGGCGAAGGTGGGAAGGTCATCCCTCCCGGGAAGCGCCTTCGCCGGGATGCGGACAAACGACTTGCCGTAGTCCTGGAGCCAGTTGACCACCTCGGCGCGGTAGGCCTCCCGAGTGGGCTTGCCCCACCGCATGCACGTCCGGGTGTGGGGCAGCGCGAAGGTCTCGACGAGTCCCGCGATCACACCCTGATGGCCGCCGTCCGCCGGTACGGCGCCTTCGACGTCTCCGCCTGCTTCAGCTGCGGCACGTGCACGGTGAGCTGCCCGCTCTCCACGCCGACCTCGAACTTCCCCCGCAAGATGATCCACTACGCCCCGCTCGGGTTGAAGGACAAGATCGTGGGCCGACCCGACGTCTGGCTCTGCGAGTCCTGTGGCGAGTGCTCCGACACCTGCCCGCGGGACGCGAAGCCCTCCATCGGCGGTCGCATCCCTTCTGACCCGACATACGGGACTCTTCGATCGGTCCACCTTGCGGAGGGCCTGTCCGCCCAGATACGACTTCCAGGCATGCCGATCGCAGAGTCAGCGGTGACGCATCCTCTCCCGGATGGCCGCGCGGTCTTGCTCGAACTCCGTCGAGAAGAACTCGTCCACGGCCTCCGCCACCCGGGCTGCCGGGATCGTCGGCGACGTGAACTCCCCGACGACCGTCACCCCGGTCCGCGCCCCCTGGGGCGTGTAGAAGAGGAAGAACTTCGAACCTGCGAACGGGCCCTCGAGCACCTCGTATCCCAGGCCGACGGGCGCGAAGGACGTCCAGCGCATGGTGAAGTGCGCCGACTCGCCTCGGAAGTCCTGCTCCCAGGAGTAACTGCCCGAGCTCGCGGAGATCTTCTCCCGGCGCACGCTCCGGTGGCGGTGCGCATCGGAATGCGGCTGACCCGAGCCGAAGAACTCCCAGACTACATCGAGCGGGGCGTCGTAGACGCTGCCCTCGTCCCGGACGAAGACCATGCACGGACGAGACGCGCCGCGGGAATAAGGTTCGCGCCCCGCGCCGCTGACGCGGCCACGGGGCACTCGGCCCGGTCGCCCGACCGGACCGATCAGGCCCCCCGATCCAGGAGATCGTCCAACCGCTCGTAGCCCTCGCGCATGCCCCACTCCATCCCCGAGGCCAGCATGCCGTTGCGGTCTTCCTGACTCGGGAACACCGCGTGGACGGTCAGCTTCGTCCTGCCGCCAGGCTCGGGCTCGAACGTCATGGTCTCGGTGAGCACGTGCCCGGGGAGCCGCTCGTACTCGAAGGTCCACGTGAGCCGCTTGGAAGGCACGACTTCCTGAAACACGCCGCGGAACGGATGCTCCGTGCTGTCGGGCGCCCGCTGGACGATCCGCCAGGCTCCGCCCTTCCGCGGCTCCCACCGGTCGACCGTGTTCACGTACTCCCGCGGCCCCCACCAGTCCGCCAGGGCCTTCGGGTCCACGTGGGCCCGGAACACGCGCTCGGGGGGCGCGTCGAAGACCCGCGAGATGAGGATCTCCTGCTCCGACGGAAGCGTCAGGGTCACCGGATGGTTCGGCTCACCGCGGGCTCCCACCTCCCCGACGAGCTTGGCCAGCTTGTCGAACTGGCTCATCTGGCCTTGCCGCGCGAGCTCGCCCCATTCCTCGCTGTGCATCTTCGAGGACGTGAAGACGACCTTCGTGCCCCCGCGCACCTTCACGAAGTCCACCTCCGCGGTGATTTCGTACGGCGCGACGCCGGGGACGAAGTCAATGGTGGTCCTCAGGGCGAGGCGCCGCGGCTTGTCGACCTCCGTGTAGACGTTCCGCGCGCGGCTCGTGAGCGGCATGCCGAGCGACTTCATCGCCTGCACCTGCTCCGGCGCCGTCGCGGTCATCTCGTAGTCGAACGCTCCACCGGATCGTAGGTCGATCGCGTGCACCTTCGTCGTGAAGCCCTCGGGCCCCCACCACGATTCGACGCCCTCCTTCGTCGTCCAGAGGGACCACATCTTCTCGGGGGACGCCCTGAACGTCCGCTCGATCGTGAAGGCCTTCGCGCCCGCCGCACCCAGGAGACCCGCGAGCTTGTCGAAGCCTGCGTACCAACCC
>DUJI01000141.1 GCA_013329855.1 Thermoplasmata archaeon
TGACGGCGCTCGAGAACGTCGAGCTGACGATGCTCTACACCCACACCCACTTGACGTCGCACCAGCAGCGGGAGAAAGCGCTGCGTGCGCTCGAGATCGTCGGCCTTGCGGACCGCGCGGGCCATCATCCGAACCAGCTTTCCGGCGGCCAGCAGCAACGGATCGCCATTGCCGTCGCCCTGGCGAACGACCCGCCCCTGCTCCTCGCGGACGAACCCACCGGCGAGCTGGACACGAAGACGGGCGCGGAGATCCTCCAGCTGTTCCAGACACTGAACCAGGACCTCAAGAAGACCATCCTGGTCGTCACGCACGACCAGCGCGTCGCGAACATCGCCCACCGCGTGCTCCGCATCGAGGACGGGAAGATCACGGGGGAGACCGCGGCTCCGCCCCCAGCCGCCTGACGGTTCCCGTTGCCGCACGCCCCGTTCTCACCTCCCGGAATGAGCCCGCCTCGGTAGAGTAAAGACGGCGGTTCCTTCCCCCTCCCAGCGCATCCCGGCGGCGGAGGAAGGGGACCCATGCATCGGGTCGTGCGCATCGGAGCATGCTTGCTTGTGGGCCTCGCGTTGCTGGTGGCCGCCTGGGGCGTCGTCGAAGCCAAGGCGCCGTCCACCGCCGCGTGGACCGTGATGGTGTACCTAGACGGAGACAACAACCTGGACCCCGACGCCCATGTGGACATGGCCGAGATGGCCGCGGTGGGCTCGACCGCCTCGGTGAATGTGGTCGTCCTGCTGGACGAGTTCGACGGTCCCGCGAACCTGCTCAAGGTGAACCTCGGCGGAAGCCAGATCGTGAACGGCTTCCCGCTCAACGGGAAGGAGGCCGACATGGGCGACGGCGCGACCCTCGCCACCTTCGTGGATTTCGTCGTCGCGAAGTTCCCCGCGCGGCACTACCTGCTCGACCTCTGGGACCATGGGGACGACTTCCGCGGCTTCGCGTGGGACGACCATCCGTACGCGGACGGGTCCCTCGGCAGCGACTTCATGACCCACACGGAGATCATCAACGCCCTCGCGGGACACCACTTCGACGTCCTCGCGTTCGACGGCTGCGTCATGAGCAACCTCGAGGTGGCGTACGAGTACGCGGCCCGCGGCGTGTCCGCGGATTACCTCGTCGCCTCCGAGGAATACATCCCGAACCAGGGTTTCGCGTACGACACGATCCTGGGTCCCCTGGTCGCCAATCCCTCCATGGACGGATACGCCCTGGCGAAGGCGATCGTGGACTCCTACGTCGCCTACTATGACGGCGGAGGCTGGCAGGTCGGGCTCTCCGTGATCAAGCTCGCGGAGGCCCCGACTCTCGTGGGCGCCGTGTTCGATCTGGCGAGCGCGCTCGAGGCCAACATGCCTGCGTACCGCGATTGCATCGGAGAAGGGCGCGGGGCGGCCCACCTGGGCTGGTCCATGTATGGGTGGGAGGCCTTCGTCGACTTCCCCACGTGGGCCACGACGGTCCGCAGCTGCCTCGGGCCCGACGCGTGGCTCGGTCCGCTCTTTGACGGAGTGGATGCGGGGCTCGCGAGCGCGGTGCTGTACGTGCGGAACGCGCATGCCCTGGACGTCAAGGGCGCCGGCGGCGTCGGCGTGTTCTACCCCGGTTCCGAGGGGTCCTTCGTGAAGAACGTGTATTGGCACGGGGACTACTTCCTGGGGACGCGCTTCGCGGCCGACGGGTGGTACGCCTTCCTGCAGGCGTATTGGGGCGGGAAGTAAGTCGCACCGGGGACCGCCCCAAGGGAGGGACGCGGATTCCGAGCCGACGCTCAGAGGACGGTCTCCTTCCCGACCCCTTGTTCCCGGGCCCGTTCGTAGACGAGCGCGGCGACGGCCACATCCTCGATGGCGATTCCGAGGGACTTGAACAGGGTCAGATCCTCTGCGGATTCTCGGCCCGCCACCCCGCCCGAGACAATCGCCGCAATCTCGTGCACCCGATCCCAACTCAGGATGCCGTCCCGGACGGGCTGGACCAGGTCGCCCGCCTCATGGCGGGCCTGGTCCGCGGAGTCCGCGGCGATCAAGGTGAACCGCCGGATGGCCTCGTCATCGAGCTCCCGCGAGTCGATGCGGTTGGCGCCCATGGCGTTGACGTGCATGCCCGGCTCGAGCCAAGCGCCGAGGACTACGGGGGACGACGAGCTCGTGGCCGCAACCACGATGTCCGAGCGCCGCACGGCTCGCTCTCCCGAGTCGACCGCGACCACGTCCACTCCGAGCGCCTTGCCCAGGCGTGCCGCGAACGACTGACGGCGGGTCGTGTCACGGGACGTGCAGCGAACGGAGGTCACCGGTCGCACGGCGCAAATTGCCTCGAGCTGGCTCTCCGCCTGCCATCCCGTGCCCACGAGCCCCACGACGGCGGCATCCTTGCGGGCCAGGTATTTCGTAGCGACACCGCTCGCGGCTCCGGTGCGGCGCTGCCCCATCCGGTTGGCCTGGAGGACCGCGAGGAGGGCTCCCGTGTTCCCGTCAAAAAGATGGAACCAGAAGCGGACGCCCTCCCGGGATATGGAGTAATCCTTGTACCCGTAGTAGCCGCGGCCGGGCCAGGACGCTGCCATGAGGTTCAGGACGGCGTGGGGGCCGCGAACGCGTTGCCTCGGGCGGTTCTCCGCCCTGCCCTCGCCCAGATCGCCGAGCGCCCGCTCGACCTCGCGGATCGCGTCGTCCATGGGCAGGAGCCGGTCCACCTCCTCCTCGGTGAGGTAGAGCATCGGGACCCCGAAGGCCGCTCTCCTCTTGAACGCGCGGTCCGAGATCGGTTCAGGCCTTGACCGGGGCCACAAGGACCTCAGGACGAAGGGGGGTCTCCGTGAGCCGGTGTCCTGCCTGCCGCTCCACGGCGCGGACCAGCGCGGGAGGCACACCGATCGCGGGGCTCTCTCCGACTCCCTTGGCGCCGTGCGGGGTGTTGGAACGGGTCTTCGCCGTCTTGACCACGAACGTGGGCATCTCCGTCGCGGACAGAAGCCCCGCGTCGCCGATCGTCCCGACCAGGGGCTGGCCCTCCTCGTCGTACCACGCGCCTTCGGAGAGGACCTGCCCCATGCCCTGCGCGGACCCTCCCGCGACCTGGCTCTCCAGCATGGGCCGGTTCAGGACCTCGCCCGCGTCATAGTAGGCGACCACGTCCCGCACGCGGACGAGGCCGAACTCGTCCAGGTCTGCGGCGACCAGGTTCGCCCCGAGGGAATTGAAGTTGCCCTCGGGCTTGTAGAACACCTTGACGTCGTACTTGCCCGCGAGCAGTTTCTTGGCGGCGTAGGGTCCCTTCTGCCGCACGCGGGCCTTCAGCTTGCGGGCCGCCTCGATCACCGCGCCGCCCCCGACGATGGCCGTGCGGCTGCCCCAGCTGCCCACGCCCTTCGCCAGCGCGTCCGTGTCGCTCGGCTCCAGATCGATGAGACTTGGGTCCACGTCGAGTTCCTCGGACACGAGCCTCCGGACGAAGACCTCGTGCCCTTGCCCGTGCGGCTTGCCTCCGAGCCAGACCTTGATCCGGCCGTCCCGCCACGCGATCCGAGCGCCTTCCCCGGAGTTCGCGGCGGGGACCAGGACGAAGGCCGAGAACCCCACGTTCCCGGATGGAGCGCGGTTGCGATCCCCGGTTTCCCGGATGGCATCCTCGAGGAACGACTTGAACGGCGGCACCTGGAGCCCCGTGGGCGACTTGAACGCCGCATCCACGGCGTTGCGGAGCCGGACCTCGACGGGGTCGACGCGGATCTCGTCCGCGAGGAAGTCCATCATCCGCTCGATGAAGAAGGCCGCCTCCGGGCGGCCGGCGCCGCGGTAGGGCCCGAGCGGCACCTTGTTCGTGTACACCGCGCGGCCCGTCACGTGCGCCTTGGGGATGTGGTAGGGGCCCGTGGTCTGCATCCCGATCCACCGGGGGGACCAGTCCGCCATCCCGGCGGAGTAGGCGCCGCCGTCGATGAGGAGGTCGCCCTTGAGCCCGAGGACGTGACCCTCGCGGTCCGCGAACAATCTCATGCGCGCTCGCGCGCCGCGGCCCTGCTCCGTGGCCTGGAGGTGCTCCTGCCGCGTCTCGATCCATCGGACGGGCCGCTTCCGCTGCATGGCCACGTGCGCCGCGACGATGTACTCCGGGTAGATGCCCCCCTTGCTGCCGAAGGCACCGCCCGTATCCATCTGAATCACGCGGACCGCGCGCTTCGGGAGCTTCAGGCTCTCGCAGAATCCTTCCTGGAAACTCGGCACGGACTGGGTCGAGGCGAACACGGTGAGTCGCCGGCCGTCCCAGCGGACGACCACGCCTCGCGGTTCCAGCGGATTCGGGACCACGCGCACGTTCCGGAGGGTTTCCTCCACGACGACCGGGCTTGCGGGATCCTCGAACCGCCGACCGACCTGTCCCTCCCCGAAGACGTTGGACTTCGTGCCCGGATGGATGGGGTCCGCGCGGAGGGCCGCCTCGGGATCGGCCACCGCCTTGAGGGGCTCGTAGTCCACGGTGACGGAGTCCAAGAGGTCCTCCGCTTCCGCGGCGGTCTCTCCGGTGACCGCGGCGACGGGCTGCCCGACGTAGTTCACCCGGTCGCGCGCGAGGACCGGGTAGGCGACGGGGCCCGTTCCGCCCGCGCCGCCCTCGCCCACCGCACTCATGTACGCCTTGACGTCCTTGGCCGTGATGCCCCCCTTCACGGAGCGCACGATCGCGCGCGCGTAGACGCTCCGCACAATCTTGAGGTGAATTAGGTCGGGGAAGTCGAGGTCCGCGACGAACGCCCCCTTCCCGGTCAGGAACCGTTCCATGCTGTCCGTCATCCCACAGGCCTCCTCGTTGCTTCCGCCTCCTCGTACCGCGCCGGGGCGATAAGCCTTTGCGGTCCGCCGAAGCGGGAGCCTACCATCCGAACCGCTCCTATTTATCAGGGCAGCGGAATGAGTCTCCGATGATCGAGGCCGTGCTCCGGGTCACCCTCCCCTGCAGCTGGGTCACGGAGGTCACGGGGAAGCATGGCGCCACGGTGAACCTGGTCGAGCAGAAGCCCGCGGGTGACACCACCCTGCAGAGCCTCGTGGAGATCGACCCGGGGGACGCCGCGCCCGAGGCCGTCCTGGCGACGCTGCGTGCGAACCCCTTCGTCCACAACGTGGAGGCCATCGTACCCCCCAAGGGGAAGATCCTCGCGACCCTGCTCGTGGACAGCTGCCACGCCTGCCACACGCTCGCCCACTCGGAATGCTTCCTCACGGACGCGACCGCCACGGAGCGCGGCGGGCTGGAGTGGCGTCTCCTGGCCCCCCGCCGATCCTCCGTGGAATCCGTCGTGAACACGCTCCGGGGCCGCGGAATCTCCGTGGAGCTCCTCGCGATCAAGTCCGTGAAGGGGTCGGGAAGCCTCACGGACCGCCAGGCCCGGGTCCTGAGTCTCGCGTACCAGCTCGGGTACTTCGAGTTCCCCAAGAAGATCAACCTCTCCGACCTCGCCAAGAAACTCGGCGTGGCCAAGTCCTCCCTGTCCGAGACCCTGCGCACAGGGGAGGAGAAGATCCTCCACGAGTACTTCCAGGGTCTCATGAAACGGCCGCGGTGACCCTCCCGAACGGGTTCGGGGAGCCGACTTACTCGTGCGGGACGTTCGTCCGTCCGCAGCGTGGTGGATGTCCATGTCGAACGGAGGATTCGAATCCGACGCACGGGACGAACGGCGTCGACGGACGATGAACGGAGCGCGCCCCATGGGCCGGGGCCTTCTGGCGGTGGTCGTGGCCATCCCCCTGATCCTCGGGGTCATGGCGGGCGCCATGGGCGGCTACCTCCTCCATAATCCTTCGGCCTCGGCGAACGGCGGGGGCAGCGAGGCGTTCGCCCTCGCGACCTACGACTTCTACTTCCTGGGGGTCGGGGGGAGCATCGACGGCGTGAGGAACCCGCAGCTGAACGTCACCCTGGGCGACACGGTCACGATCACGATCACGGACCGGGTGAGCACGGGGCACAACCTGTACGTGGAGGGCTACGATGCGCAGAGCGCGGACGTCATGGCCGTGGGGGCGACGGCGACCGTGCGCTTTACGGCGACCCAGCAGGGCACCTTCGCCTACTACTGCGCCATGCCGGGCCACCGCGCCCTGGGCATGGAGGGCAAGCTCGTCGTGGGCTCGGGTGTGGGAGGTCCGTCGTCCCTTCCGCCAATCAGCCCGGAGGTGCTGCCCGTGAGTGACATCGTCCGCAACGCGACGGACGTGCCTCCGCCGATCACGCGCACGACGCCGGCCACGGTGAACATCTGGCTCAACGCGACCGAGGTGAACGGGGAGATCGAGCCGGGCGTCTCCTACATGTACTGGACGTACAACGGCAAGGTCCCTGGCCCCTTCTTCCGGGTCCGCGTGAACGACACGGTCGTCGTCCACTTCCACAACGACGCCTCGAGCATGATGAACCACTCCGTGGACTTCCACGCGGTCACGGGCCCCATGGGCGGTAGCGCGGCATCGTCCGCCGCCCCGGGTGCCTCGTCCGACTTCTCCTTCAAGGCGCTCGTGCCCGGGCTCTTCATCTACCACTGCGGGACCCCGGACGTGCCGACGCACATCGCGAACGGGATGTTCGGAGAGATCCTCGTGCAGCCGGACGCGCCCCTGCCCCCCGTGGACCGGGAGTTCTACGTGGGCCAGAGCGAGCTGTACACGAAGTGGCCGATCCACACCCTGGGGAACCAGCTCTTCGACGGCCAGAAGCTCGCGGACGACCAGCCGACGTACTTTGCGTTCAACGGCGCGTTCAAGGGTCTCACCGGCGCCCACCAGCTCACGGCCCAAGTGAACCAGACGATCCGCATCTACTTCGTCGACGCGGGGCCCGACTTCATCTCCTCCTTCCACATCATCGGGGAAATCTTCAACCGGGTCTGGCAGTACGGCGACCTCTCGGACCCGCCCCTGCATGGCGTGCAGACGGTCCTCGTGCCCCCGGGCGGGTGCGTCGTCGTGGACCTGACCCTGGTGTATCCCGCGAACTACGTCCTCGTCGACCATGCGATCTACCATGCGGTGGACATGGGCGCCATGGGGATCCTCCACGTGACGGGTCCGACCAATTCGACCATCTTCAAGGCGGGCGCGTGAGTGGGATGCGGAAGGCCGAGGAGATCCCGCCCTTCAGGCGCCTCGCGGAGGCGGAATCCCGTCTCTCTTTCCGGGAGGACGAGCCGTGACTTCCCAGCCCCAGAGCGCCCGCCCGCGGAGCTCGACCTCCGTGTACGAGGCCGCATCGAGGACCGATCCCTTCGGCGTCCTCCTCGCCGAGCACGCCCTCCTCCGGCAGGCGTTCGCGCGGTTGTTCATCGCGGCGGCGGAGGACGCGGACCCGCTCTCGGTCCGCCGCGGTCTGGAAGCACTCTCCGATTCGCTGCGGCTCCACCAACGCCGGGAAGACGCCGTGCTCTACCCCGTGTGCGAGCGCCTCTTCGGCGGGAAGGGCGGTGCGGCCTCCGTCCTCCGGTGCGATCACGCGACCATCCAGGATCAGCTCGGCGTCCTGGCTCGGCAGTTGGACGTCGCGGGCCGCGTGTCCTCCGTCCGATTGGACGCTCTCCGGCACGCCATGGACGACCACTTCGGCAAGGAGGAACGGGTCCTCTTCCCCCTGACCGCGGCCCTCTTGTCCGGCGCGGAGAGCAGCGACCTGGAGCGACGCCTGCGGGCCCCTCCTCCGAATCCGCGGGAGGGATAGGCTCTAAACCCCCCGCGACCTATGCGCGCCCGGGGAACCGCGTGGCGAAGACGAGCCTCACGTTCTACGGCGGGATCAACGAGATCGGCGGGAACAAGTTCCTCGTCCAAGACCGCGAGGCTCGCGTCTTCCTCGACTTCGGCAAGAACTTCGGACGCGAGAAGGCGTTCTTCGACGAACCCTGGATCACGCCCCGGAAGGAAGACCACCTCCTGGCCCTCGGCATCCTGCCCAACCTGGATCGCATCTACAAGAAGGACCCTTCGGGCTCCCCCGGCGTGGATGCCGTCCTGTTGACCCATCCTCACACGGACCACTACGACTCCATCCGCTGGCTGCGAAACGACATCCCCTCCTACCTGACCGCCACGGCACGGGCCGTGATCCTGGCCCGCGAGTTCTCCGGCAGCTCGGGTCCCTCCAAGGACTACCACATCGCGGACTGGACGAAGGAGGGCGGCCAGCAGGTCTACCGTCCCCTGGAGACCGTCGTGCCGGCCAAGCCCGTCCGGGTGGCCGGCCTGGCGACCACGGCCTTCCAGGTGGATCACTCCGTCCTCGGTTCCGTGGGGTATGTG
>DUJI01000023.1 GCA_013329855.1 Thermoplasmata archaeon
GCCGATCATCAGGCCCTTGCCGCGAATGTCGCCGACCAGACGTGGGAAGCGTCCCATCAGCGGCAGCAGCGCGTCCTGGATCTCCCGCCCGCGGATGGCCGCGTTGGCGACGAGCCCCTCCTCGAGCAGCCGGATCGTCTCGAGGAGCGCGGCGAGGGCGACCGGGTTGCCGCCGTACGTCGAGCCGTGGGCGCCGGCCGTCCAGTCCATGATCTCGGCGCGGGCGACGAGGCCGGCCACCGGCATGCCCGAGGCGATGCCCTTCGCCGTGAGCAGGATGTCCGGCTCGACACCCCAGTGCTGGATCGCCCACATCCGGCCGGTCCGACCGGCGCCCGACTGCACCTCGTCGAGCACGAGCAGAATTCCGTTCTCCCGGCATACGCGCGCCAGTTGATCGAAGAATTTCTTTGGGGGCACGAAGTAGCCGCCCTCGCCCTGGACGGGCTCCGCGACGATGCACGCGGTCTTGTCCGCGGGCGCCTCCGCGCGGAAGAGGTCGTCGATGTACTGCAGGCAGGCCACGCCGCACTCCGGGTAGGAGAGCTTCATGGGGCAGCGGTAGCAGTACGCGAAGGGCACCTGGTACACGTGGGGCACGAAGGGCTCGAAGTTCACCTTGTAGGGCTGGTACTTCCCCGTCATGGTCAGGGTGAGCAGGGTCCGGCCGTGGAACGAGTTTTGGAAGGTGACCACGTTGGGCCGCCGGGTGACCGCGTGGCTGATCTTCACCGCATTCTCCACGGCCTCCGCGCCGCTGTTGAAGAACAAGATCTTCCCCCGTTGGAACGGCAGGGTGGGCCGCAGGCGCTTGGAGAGCTCGATGTAGGGCTCGTAGTTCACGACCATGAAGCAGATGTGGAGGTACTTGTCCAGCTGGGCGCGCACGGCGTCCGTGACCGCGTCGGGCAGGTGTCCGGTGTTCAGGACCCCGATCCCGCCCGTGAAGTCCAGGTACTCCTTGCCGTCCACGTCGACAATCTTGTGACCCTTCGCGTGGTCGATGAAGACGGGCGTCCCCGTCCGCACGGACTTGGGGATGTACTCGTCGCGCTCCTTGAGCCGTTCCTCCGCACTCGGGCCTCTTCCAGGCATGGCGTCCACATCCTGCCGCGTCAGTTCAGCTTCCTCGTCGTCTCGGCGAACTCCGTGACGACGATCCCGCGGCCCTGGCTGTTCAGGTCCTTGAAGTAGGGGAGCGGGTCGAACGCGATCTCCGGAGGAATGGCGCCCGCCTGCTTAACCTTCTTCCTCAGGATCCACTGGGCCGCGATGGACGGAGGCACGCCCGTGTCGGCCGTCCCGCCGCCCACGTTCCACTTCTTGTGGGGCCACGTGGCCGCCTCGTAGCGGAGGGTGACGGGCTCCCCGTCCTTCTCGCCCCAGATCACGACGCGCTGGATGTCCAGGTCCTTCTCGGGCTCCTTGGGCTTCGGCAGGTCGTCGATGATGGTCGACGTGACGTCGTAGGGCCGTACCTTCTGGCCCTCGACCGTGTGTTCCTCGCGCTTCGCGAGGCCGAGCCGGACCATGGTCGCGATCGTGGACGTGAACTCGTGGGGGAACGCGACGATGAAGTCGAGCTCCTTGATCCCCTTCCCGACGGTCTGCGGCATGGTCGCCAGCTCGGAGTGGATCGTGTAGTACCCCTCGACCTTGCCCACGGGCGCCTGGAACTCGGAGACCTCGAGGCCCGTGAGCGCGGGGACGAACTTGATCTTCCCGTCCCGCAGGATCGGGGCGTCCATGGAGAACTCGTCGAAGATCGTGCGGACCGCGTAGGGGACGACGAACTTCCCGGGCTCTCCGCCCTCCACGGTGATCCCGCTGCTTCGGAGGATCATCTTGTGGACCTTCTCCAGCTTGCTCGCGCCGTACATGCCCATGACGTTCATCGTCCCCGGGGTCGAGCCGATCCCGAGGATGCACGTCACCCCGGCGTCCTTGGCCTGCTTGTCTAGCTTGTACTGCCGGAGGGTCTGATGATAGAGCCCACCCAGGTCGATGTAGTGGATGCCTGCTTTGATCGCAGTCTCCATGATGGGGACGTTCAGGTCGTACCAGGCACTGTTGATCACGCAATCCCAGTTCTCGAACTCCCGCTTGAGGGCGTCGTTGTCTCGCGCGTCCAGCTTCAACGGCACGGCACGATCGTCCTTCCAGACGTTGGCGAAGGCCTTCGCCTTGTCCAGGTTCCTTCCGGCAATCCCTACGCGCTGCACACCAGGGCTTTCGAGAAGATCGGGCACGGTGGACTGAGCCATCGCCCCGTATCCCCCCAGAATGAGCACTTTCATAGACTCCCTCGCAGACCCCCACGTCCGGAAGGTAGATAACGCCTTGTCCCGAGCGAGTCGGGTGGTATTTGCACAAAGTACATGGAGGCCATGTGCCCGCGCGGCCGCGGATCCTCAGACCTCCAGGGACCGGGTCACCGCGAGGATGGTGACCCCACCGAGGATGAACGCCACGCTGACCCCGATGGCCGGGGCGTAGCCGTAGAATTCCGCGACGAAGCCGCCCAGGAGGGGGCCCAGGATGGATCCGAACCCCTGGACCGCGTTGTAGGCGCCCATGGCCTCCGCATGGGCGTCGTCGGGGGCGAGGCCGGAGACGAAGGTCGAGCCGGAGACGTTGATCAGGGCCCAGCACAGGCCGACGCCCGCATGGAGCAGGAGGATGCCGACCAGGATGGCCGCCGGCGACAGGGACAGGAAGCCGATCGCCAGGAAGGCCGGGAAGAGGATCGTCCTCCCCAGGGAGGCGTACATCTGGGTCCTCCGGCCCCCGCGGTCGCGGACCCACCGCCCCACGCGCAGGTAGGCCGTGACGGACGCGGCCTGGCTCGCGATGTAGACCGCGAACACCTCGGGGTTCGAGAAGCCGTAGACCTGCTGGAGCAGGATCGGGAAGAAGCCGTAGAACGCAGTGAAGCCGCCGAACAGGAGCAGGACGCAGACCAGGTAGATCCGCAGGGACGGGGAGAATCGGGCCGTGCGGTGGTTGCGGAAGTCCAGGTAATGGAGCATCCGCATGGGCAGGAACTTCACCCGCTCGATGCGGAACAGGTTGTCCACGAGGTGGATCGACTTCCGGTCCAGGAACGTCTTGGGCTCCTTGAGCCACATCCCCGCGAGGAGACCGGAGAGCAGGCCGAGGGCCGCGCCGATGACGAAGAGCCCGCGCATGGCGTTCTCTCCGCTGACGAAGGCGGGGCCCAGGCTCAGCCAGACGCACCCGACGCTCAGGCCGGCGATGTAGCCCACGCCCGTGAGCTGGCTCATGCGCGCCAATCGGTTGGGCCACTGGTCGTGCGCGGTCGTCTCCATGACGAGGACCGCGCCCACGGGCGCGCTCGCGGCTCCCAGGAACCCGATCAGGAGGTTGGCCAGGTAGAACTCGGGCAGGTTGAAGCAGACGGCCATGGCCAGGAAGCTGATCGCGTTCCCGAGGAAGCCCAGGATGAGGAACGCCTTGCGCGCCTTGAGGCGGTCCGAAAGGGACCCCCAGAGGATGAAGGCGGGGACGGAGGCGATGCTGGTCGCCGCCGCGATGATGCCCACGTCCCCCAGGCTCGCCCCGAGGGCGTACGCGAACAGGGGGATCAGCGGGGACGTGGCGCCGCCCGCGATGCCCTGCGGTAGGTAACTGTAGAACCACTTCGACCCATTGCCCTGGGCCATCCCATCCCTGAATGCGGTATGGCGGGCACCCTAAGCCGGCTATTTGGCACTTTTGTAAGGGAGGGACCCCGCCGGGTTGTCAGAGGAGACCCGCGATGTTCAGCAGGATTTGGGC
>DUJI01000059.1 GCA_013329855.1 Thermoplasmata archaeon
ATCCTCGAAGCGACGGTAGACGCCCTCGAGCGATACGGATTCCTCATCTACTTCATGAACCCGCACCTCCCGATGATCGAGCTCGCGGAGAAGCTGCTCAGCATCCGCCCCTCCTCGAACCTAACGCGCGTCTTCCTCGAACTCTCGGGGACCGGGGCCGCCGAGGCCGCGGTGAAGCACGCGGTGGAGGTCTCCAACCGCCCTCTCGTCTTGAGCTTCATGGGTCAGTATCACGGGCTCAGCATCGGCGCGACCGCGATCGGGAGCTTGGGTGCACGATGGCGCCGGCACTGGGAGGCCTTCTCCGGCGGCGCGGTCCACTCCCCCTATCCCACGGGGTACCGGCGGCCCGACGGCATGACCGAGGGGGAGTACGGGGACTGGTGCCTCGGCTTCCTGGAGGACCAGATCCTCCGGTACGTCGCCCACCCGGAGCGGATCGCCGGCGTGATCTTCGAGCCCGTGGCCCTGGAGGCCGGTGTCTGGATCCCTCCCGCGAACTTCGTGCGGGGCCTGCGGAAGCTCGCGGATCGTTACGACTGGTTCTTCATCGCGGACGAGGTGGAGGCCGGGCTCGGTCGGTGCGGCAAGATGTGGAGCATCGAGCACTTCGGCGTGGCTCCCGACATGATCTCCATCGGCAAGGCGCTCGGCGGCGGCCTCATGCCCATTTCCGCCGTCCTCGGCGACGACCGGGCGATGACGGAGCACGAGGTCGTCGCGGGAACCACCTTCGGTGGCCATCCTGCGGCATGCGTCGCGGCACAGAAGGCGATCGACATCATGGTCCGTGATCGCATCGCGGAACGGTCCGCACGCCTCGGAGCAAAGGCCCTAAAGCGGGTGAAGGAGTGGCAGGACCTACCGCTCGTGGGGGACACCCGGGGGCTGGGCCTCGCCGTCGGCGTCGAGCTCGTGACGAGCAAGAAGTCGAAGGCCCGCGCGCTCAAGGCGACGCGGTCCGTGTTCTTCGACTGCGTCCGGAACGGCGTGGTACCCCTGTACGACTACGACATGAACGTCCTGCGAATCCAGCCGCCTCTCACGATCGAAGAGCGTGAGTTGGACCGCGCGCTCGACATCATGGAAGGGTGTCTGCGCCGCGCGTCCTCTCGTCCCGGGGAGTGAGGGGGCCGCCGGCTTGGAAAACAGCTCCCCCCCTCATGCCTTCCGATACGGCGGATCGTAGAAGGGCCGCTCCACGACCACGGCGGGCGCCCGCTTCCGCTCCCATTCGACCTCGAGCTCGAACTCCAGCGGCGTCCCGGTCTTCGCATAGGCGGAGCGGACCGTCGCGATCCCGATGTACTTCTTGAGTGTGGGCGACCACACCCCGCTGGTCGCCCAGCCCACCTGGCGGAGCCCCGCATAGATCGGGACCTTGTCGGCCCATGGTTCCGAAGGGGGCTGGGGCGGCAAGCCCAGGTCCGTGAAGAACGTGGAAGCGGTGGCCCAGTCGATCTCGATGCCGACCGTGCGCCGCGCCACTCCCGACCGCAGTTCCTCGGTCAGAGCGGTTCGGCCCACGAAGGGACCCTTGTTCATCGCGACGGCCCAGTCGAGCCCGAGCTCGAAGGGCGAGTACCGCTGCTCGTCGATGAGCGCGCTGCGCGAGTGCACATAGTCCACCTCGGCGAGGACGAAACCCGCTTCGATACGGCAGGCGTCCATGGCTGTCTGCCCGGCGAGCTGCATGTGATGGGGCGCGCCGTACTTCATCATCGCGTCGAACAGCGGCAAGGCTTGGTCACGTCCGACCCAGATCTCGTATCCCAGGTCGCCCGTGTACCCGGTGCGGGAGATCTCCACGGGGATGCCGTCGATCTTCGCGGTCGTGAACCGGAAGAACTTGAGTTTGTCCAGGGCGGGCCCCGCGGCGTCTCGGAGGATGGCCCGCGAGCTCGGTCCCTGAAGGGCAAGTGTCCCGACGTCCTCGGACACGTCCTCGACCCGCACATCGAGGCCCACGGAGTTGTCCTCGATCCACTTCAGGCTCGGTTGCGCGGACGTCAGGCGGAAGGTACCGTCGCCGTAATTCCAAATCGTGCCGTCGTCGACGACCTTGCCCCGTTCGTCGCACCAGGGTGTGTACACGATGTGCCCCTTGGAGAACTTGCGCAGGTCGCGCGTGACGATCTTGTTGAGGACCCTCAGCGCGTCCTTCCCTTGGATACGGTACTTGTAGAGGGGCGAGACATCGATGAGGCCCGCGGTGTGGCGGATGGCGTAGTACTCCATGTACGGGACGACGGAGTAGGAGCTCGCGGAGAGGTAACCAGACCACGCCTGCCACGCCCAACTCTGGCACAGGGGGAACGTCCGTTCGTGAAAGGGTGAGCCCTTGAGCACGCTTCCTCCTCCCGTCCCGGCGTCGCCGCTGACGATTTTCGGTGTCGTCGGTGATTCGAATGGCGGAAGGACCCGCGACGGATAAGCGTTTCGGAAAACCGAACTTCTTGTTCCATAAGAAACGATGGATAAAATCAGCCGCGGGAGAAAAACGCTATATGCCCGCGGCGTTTTCCCTGGGCGGGCCGGCGTTCCGCTTCGGCCGATGACCGATGGGACAATGCCTTGGGGAGGAGGACGGGAGTTGCAGTCGGGACAATCGTACGACGCGGTCATCGTCGGCGGAGGGCACAACGGACTCGTAGCGGCGGCCTACCTCGCGCGCGCAGGAAAGAGCGTCCTGGTCCTGGAGCGCCGGCACGTGGTCGGCGGCGCCGCGGTCACGGAGGAAGTGTTCCCCGGGTTCAAGTTCACGGTCTGTTCCTACGTCTGCAGCATGCTGCGGCCCATCGTAATCCGCGAGCTGGAGCTGCCCCGGTTCGGTCTCACGGTGATCCCCCAGGAATGCAACTTCATCCCGAGCCGCGACGGGCGCTACCTATTCTACCGGGGCGACGAGGAGGACACGCACAATGCGGTGCTCGCGTTCTCCAAGAAGGACGCGGAAGCCCTGCCTCGTTACGACGCCCTGATGGTCCGTCTCTGCAAGTTCATCCAGCCGCTCCTGGACATGGCCCCTCCGGACATCGCTTCGTTCAATCCGGCCGAGCTCCGGAAGCTGATGAAACTCGCCGCCCCGGTGCGGGAGCTCACCGAGGAGGAGGTGTACGAGTTCGCGCGCGTGATGACCATGAGCGCCGCGGACTACCTCGACGAGTGGTTCGAGGGCGACCTCCTCAAGGCGAGCCTGGCCGCGAGTGGGATCATCGGCACGCTGCTCGGGCCGCGATCTCCGGGGACGGCGTACGTGCTCCTGCATCACTCCATGGGGGAGATCGATGGCGCCTATCGATCCTGGGGATACGTGCGCGGTGGCATGGGCGCCCTCAGCGCTTCCATCGCGGCGTCCGCGGTCCACTTGGGCGCCGCCATCCGCACGAACGCGGAGGTCCGCCAGATTCTGGTCCGGGACGGACGCGCGATCGGCGTGGA
>DUJI01000042.1 GCA_013329855.1 Thermoplasmata archaeon
GCCGCGTCTTCCCGTAGTGCCGGTCGAGGGCCAAGGTGGCGAGGGTCACGGGACCCGGGAGGACGGCCTTCACGGGCGCCTTGGATGCCTCCTGGGCGAAGCGCCACGCATCCAGGAGGATAGGATTCGTCCACCGGACCGGGCCGACGACGACGGGCTGGCGGTAGTACGTGTTCGTGTCGAAGTACCGCACGAGGCCCCCCACTTCGATCCCCTCGAGCGCGCGCGCGACGTGGCTCTGGCTGTCGTACCAGGACACCTGGCCATCCGTGACCACGTGGATGCCCGCGGAGGCTTGCTCCCGGAGCACGGCCCTCACGACCTCGCGCTCCGCGGAACGGACGTCCGATTCGGAGGCCGCGCCCTTGTCGAACCGCGCGATGGCCCGGCGGAGGACCTGCTCCCCGGCGGTGTCCCCGATCCTCGGGTAGGTCCCCACGACCGTGGTCTGCACCCTGGTCACCTGGCGGGCCCCAGGCCTCGGAGCCTTCGGCCGGCCGAAATCAAGGGTGAGATAAAAGGCTCTACATGCGGAAGGGAATAGGAATATTCGGCGCGGTCACTTGGCCAGCGCCTCTTCCGTCTGTTCCTCGAGCAGCTTGACCTCGCCCTGCTTGTTGATGTGGTAGAAGCCCTGGAGATCCTTGTAGCCGATCTCCTCCATGTAGAGGCAGTCCACGGGGCACACGTCCACGCACTGCTGGCAGCCGATGCACTTCGTGTAGTCGAACTCGGGCACCACGATGCGCTTGCCCCGGCGGTCGTTGGGACCGTCGAGCATGTCGATGCACCGCGTGGGGCACTCCCGCTCGCACTTGCGGCAACCGATGCAGACGTCCACCTCGCAGATGGGGTGCTCGCCCGAGCGGTTGATCAGGACCGTCTCCTTGTCCGAGACCTCATCGGGCATGCGCAGCTCCTCGCTGCGGTAGTACAGGTCCTCCCGCGCATAGTCCGCATGCTCGAACTCCTGGGTGAAGTTCCATGCGTCCGTGGGGCAGTACTCCATGCAGTTGCCGCAGAAGAGGCAGTGGCCGATGTCCACGGCGGGCCGGCGGATGATCTTCTTCATCTCGTCGAGCATGGCGCGGCTCGGGTGCAGGTAGGGATCGTCCTTCTCCACCTCGTGGAACTCGAAGTAGATGCACTCGTTGGGGCAGACCTTGGCGCAGAGCTCGCAGCCGATGCACTTGTACCAATCGATGCTGTGCTGCCCGCGGAACGCGGCCGGGAGCTCCACCTTCTGGTACGGATACAGGTGGGTGACGGGCTTGCGCCCGCCCGGGACGAGCTTGTTCACGATGGGCAGGGTGACCAGGGTGTTCCGGAGGGCCGCGCCGAGGGGGCGGAAGATGCCGCCGACCGTGTGGGTCGGGCGCACCCGGGTCAGGTCAGTGTCGGACTTGGGGGACTTCATACGTGTAGTCTCCTCGTTGGAGGTCCATGAGCTCGCCCTCGCGCGAGCTGACCAGGCGGCCCTTCTTCGTCTTGATCCAGCCGGTCCGCTCGGCCTTGATCTTCGCGCTGAGCTTGAGGAAGCCGTCGATCAGGGCCTCCGGGCGGACGGGGCATCCCGGGATGAAGATGTCCGTGGGCACGAACGTGTAGGAGCCCTTCACGACACTGTAGGAGTCGTAGTACGGCCCGCCGCAGATCGTGCACTCCCCCATGGCCATGACCCACTTGGGGTCGGCCATCTGCTCGTACAGGCGCCGCACGGCGGGACGGAGCTTGAGGGAGATGGGGCCGTTCAGGAGGAGGACGTCGCACTGCCGGGGCGAGCTGCGGTAGATCACGCCGAACCGCTCCACGTCGTAGCGCGGGTCCGAGGTCGCGGCCATCTCAATCGCGCAGCACATGATCCCGAAGTGCAGCGGCCACGTCGAGTTGCGCTTGGCCCAGTTGAAGAACTCGCCGACGAGGCCCTCCTTCATCCTCTTGACCATGGCGCCGCCCGGGCCGCGCTTGAGCGGCGCGTCGATGTTCTCATCGACCCACTTGAGGAAGTCCTTGGACCGCAGGCCGACGATGTTGACCTGTTCGGGACGCTGGATCATGGGGGGTGCCTCGTCGCTCCGGGGCTGCGGCGCACCGCGTAAACCGGGGGGCTTCTTAACCCTTCTCACGCGCATCCGGGCTTAAACCCTGAGCGATTGTCGCTACGAGGGTTGACGGTCCCCGAGTCCGCCCCAGGTCTCCCACCACTTCAGGGACGAGAACAGGAACCCGGGGTTGAGCAGGCCGTGCGCGTCCAAGGCATCCTTGACCGCGCGCAGGGGCTCGTAGACCTCGGTGCCCCAGACCCGGGGAAGGATGTCCGCGCGGAGGCGGCCAATCCCGTGCTCCCCCGAGGGCGCGCCCTGGAACCGTCCGAGCAGCGCGTCGTCAAACTCCCCCCGGAGGGCCATCATGCGCTCCAGGTCGCCGGGATCCGTGGGGTCGAACACGGGCCGGCTCAGGCGATACCGCGGCGCGACGTCGCGGACGAGGCGGTCCGCCACGGCCTCCAGATCGCCTCGTCGAACTCGACGAGGACGAGGGCCCGCGTCTGGGGCGGGATACCGTGCGCGTCCCGCCCCCGGGGACGTCCAGGGGGTCGCCGTCGATGCCCTCGATCGCGCTAGCTCGCAGGGGCAGGAGGTGGCTCACCGGGGGACCCATGTCGCCGAACGCGTCCAAGAGGAAGAGTCCGGTGATTGTGCGGGCGGGCAGGGGGCGGACCCGCAGCGTGGCCTCCGTGACGACGCCCCGGGTGCCCTCGCTCCCGATGAGGAGCCCGGGGAGGGAGAGCGAACCCCGGTCGAGCGCGTCGAGGAGGGGGGGCGAGACCGTAGCCGCATGCGTGCTTCCGGACTGGGCGGAAGCAGGCCCGGATGGCCGCCCCGTGATCCTCCAGGACGCGGTCCGCCCCGAGGGCCTCGCGGATGTCTCGGAGCGCTTCCGCGATCCCAGGTGCCGTCCCGGCCATCCGGGCGCGGGGAGGACACGACGCGGCAAAGGGCTTTGCGCGCTCCGCGGTGGGTTCCCGGAGCGCCGCCTGGCGCCCGGAGTGTCACTCCGGCTAGTGACAGCTTTTT
>DUJI01000122.1 GCA_013329855.1 Thermoplasmata archaeon
ACGGTCTCCCGTTTGTGCTACGCGGGAGGCCGTTCCGGCCCGCGTGACTCTAGGCTCAACCAAGCGGAGGTCCGCGGCCGAAGGCCCCGCTGGAGCAGGATCCTGCGCGGGGACGGGTCCGTTCTCTGGGCCTTGTCCGTGCAGGGCGTCGCTCGCTCGGCGCCGCTCGATGCGCGGCTCACTCGAGCTTCGCGATGATCTTCGTGGCCTCGTCCAGGGTCCACGCCTTCATCGTGACCGTGCGCGTGTTCCCCGCGCTCTCGAGCTGGAGCGCGGCCTGCATCGCGATCTCGTCGCTCGGCGCCTCCGCGATGGCCACGAAGTCGTATTCCCCCATGGTCGAGTAGATCTGGATCGTCCCTCCCAGGTTCTCCACCATCTTGATCACGCCGGCAAAGCGCTGCGGCGCGTCCATGACTTCCTGCAATCCCCGGTCCGTCCACTTGACCAGGGTCACGTAGTGTGGCATGTTCCCCCCTTCCCTCTGCTATTTTGTATCAGGGGTTTCCGGAAGCTTAAGTCTGTCGGGCAGTCGCCCGTCCGGGCGCCCGCGGCCCTCCAAGTCGTGTCGCCCTCGCTCGTGAGGGAAACCGCAAAACCCTTAGTATGCACGAACCGTTGGGACGCCTGGGGTAGGAAGCGATGGCAGCGGTGGTCATCGAGCCTCGGTTCCAGGGATTCCAAGGCATCGCCCTCGGCGGATACGTCGGCGGCCTCCTGGCACGAGGAGGGGCGGCCGAGGTCCGCCTCCTGCGACCCGCGCCGATCGGCCGTCCGTTGTCGGTCGAGGAACGCGCGGACGGGACGACGGCCCTCCTGGACGGGGAGAACGCGCTGGCCCTCGCGCGGCCCACGGATCTGGATCTCCCCGTTCCCGCGCCGGTCCTCGCGGAGGAGGCCCGCACGGCCGCTCGGGGCTACCCCGGATTCCAGCGTCACCTGTTCCCGGGCTGCTTCGTCTGCGGCCCCGAGCGCAGGGAGGGGGACGGCCTCCGGATCTTCCCCGGTCTCGTGCCGGAGCGCGGCGTCGTCGCGGCGCCCTGGGTCCCGGACGCCTCCCTGGCGGGTCCGGATGGGAACGTCGCTCCCGAGTTCGTCTGGTCCGCCGTGGACTGCCCGAGCATCTGGCCCCTGATCTACGGCGCGCCGCCCGGCTCTCGGGAGCGGGTGGTCACCGCGCGGCTCGGCCTGCGGCCCGTGGCCCCGGTGCCCGTGGGAGCGCCCTGCGTGGTCACGGGATGGGCCGTCGGCGGGGACGGCCGGTTCCGCGTGGCCGGCGCCGCGGTTCGCTCCGCGGAGGGCCGCCTCCTCGCCGTGGCGCGGCACACGCTCGCACCGGCCGAGTGGGGCGTGCCCCTGGACCCGGGTGTCTGGGGACTCAACGGACGCGAGACCGTCTGAGGGCTCCGGGAGCTGGCACTCGACCACCGCCATCCCTGTGGGAACGTTCGAGTACTTGTGTGTTATTATATCACACATGACCGGCCGCCCGCAGCGCCTGGCCCAGTTCGAGGACTGCCTGCGCGACGTCCGCCGCTACCTGGCCGGGCGGCGGGAGGCGTCCTCCGCCCTCGTCTACGGTTCCGTGGCCCTGGGAACCGCGGGCCCCGAGAGCGATCTCGACCTCCTCATCGTCGCCCCGCGGCCCGCCCACGAAGGCCTCGCGCGGGACCTGTTCCGGATCGGCGCGCGCCACGACGTGACCGTGAGCCCGTACCTCGTGGAGCGCGGGGAGCTCCGCACCCTGGACGCCCAGTTCCTGGAGTCCGTCGTGCGGGACGGCGTGCCGATCAAGGGGCCCGCCCCGGACGTCTCCCTGCGCGCGATCCACGCGGAGCCGTACCAGCTGGTCACCCTGCAGCTGGATCGCCTGGGTCAGAAGGCCAAGGTGGCCCTCTCGCGGGAGCTCTACGGCTACGAGTCCGTGCGGACCTACAAGCGGAGGACGTACCGCAGCCGGACGCCCGGGTTCGTCGAAACGGTCGGCGGACGCAAGCTGGGGCGCGGCACCTTCCTGATCCCGTCTCGGGCGTGGGCCGAGCTCGACGCGCTCTTGGAGGCGCGGCGGGCGAAGCGGTGGGCCTTCACGGTCTGGATGCAGTCGCCCGGGTGAAGAGCGCTCGCGGCAGGCCTCGGAACGCCGGCGCGGAGCCCCCTCATTCGTCCCCGGGGCGCGGCCGCTTCCCCATCTCCCGAAGGAACTCGGCCGGGGTCCTCCATTCCGGGACCCTGCGAAGTCGGGATCCGTGGACACGAGGCGGGCCATCCCGAGTGCCCGCACGGACGCCCGCGCTCCGGCGTCCTTCGCTCCGACCTGCTCAACGTGCTCCTTCCGGACGGGGACGTCCGCCTCGAGAACCAGGTCTGCGGTCAGCAGGCCGAAATCCCGTGACTTCCCGGCCACATCCTTGCCGTAGCGCTTCCGGAAGTATCCGACGACCTCCCGCACGATCCGGTCCGTCGCGACGCCGCGGATCTCGCCCGTCGACAGCATCTCGAGGATGCGATGGGAGTTGGAGGCCGGGAGCTCGAACCCGAACAGGAAGACATTCGAGTCGAGGAGGGCCCTAGTCGGCATCCTCGGTCTTCTTCACGTCCTTCCGCGGTTGGGCCTCGGTCACCCGCCGCCGTTGCACCGTTTCCAGGGCGGCCCGGAGGTCCTTCGCCCGCAGCAGGCCGAGGTCGGCACCGTACTTCACGAGGGCGGACCGAACGGCCTCGGACTTCGTCGCGAAGAGTCCAGAGCGGACCAAGCGGTCCAGGAGCTCGGCCTCGGCTCCGCGGAACTTGATCGTGAGGGTCGATTCCATGGGNNCTGAAGCGCGCCAGCCCCCCGCAGACTGGGAGTCTGCGACAGGTTCGGCACGCTCGGAGCAAAATATATGTATCTGGACTTATTATGGTCCATATGGACTGGAAATGGTCCAAATGGCTTCCCTGTCGGTCGCGCCCCTCGCGGAGACGTTCGACGAGGTTCTGGGCGGATCCGTCCACCTCAAGGTCGTGGGGCTGCTCGTCACACTCCCCGAGAAGGAGTTCACGGGCCGGGAGATCGCGTCGTTGCTTCACGTCAGTCACTCCAACGTCCAGCGGGCCCTGCGGGTGCTGGCCGACTGCGGGTTCCTCTCCCTGAAACGGGTGGGCAGGGCGGATGTCGCTCGCGCCAACAAGGATCACTTCACCTTCGCTCCCCTTCGGGCGCTCTTCCAGGTGAAGCGCGACCTGGCCGAGCGTGTGGCGGAGGACCTGCGGTCGGGGCTTCGGGAATCCGCGGCGTCGGCGACCGTCTTCGGGAGCTTTGCGAGGGGACAAGCCGATCGCTCCAGCGACCTGGACGTGCTCGTGA
>DUJI01000269.1 GCA_013329855.1 Thermoplasmata archaeon
CGTCGTCTTCCCCGAGCCCGACTCTCCGATGAGACCGAGGGCTTCGCCCTTCCGGACGTTGACGGAAACGCCGTCGACGGCGCGGATGGCCTCGCGGGGACGCCGCGCCAACACGTCTTGGACGGGACGCGTCAACGGGAAGTGCTTCGTGAGACCGCGGATCTCCACGAGAGCTTGGGTCACGGGAGCGTCGCCACCTCCTCGCTGAAGTAGCAGGCCGTGCGGTGGCCCGGGCTCCCCGAGACGGGCTCCAAGCGCGGACCGGGCGGCTCGCGGCACTCCGGTCGGGCGAGGGCACACCGCGGATGGAACGTGCACCCCGGCGGGAGGCGGGAGAGGTTGGGGACGGAGCCGGGCAGGGAGGGTAGCGGTCCGTCCCCCTTGTACTGCCGCGGGTTCGCACGGAGCAGCGCCTTTGTGTAGGGGTGTCTTGGCTGGGTGTACACCTCGGCGACCGGGCCGAACTCGACCAGGTGGCCCGCATACATGACCCCCACGTCGTCCGCCATCTCCGCGATTACGCCGAGGTCGTGGCTGATGAACAGAATCGAAGTTCGGATCTCCTCAATGAGCTCCTTCATCAAGGTGAGGACCTGCGCCTGGATGGTGATGTCCAACGCGCTGGTGGGCTCGTCCGCGATCAGGAGGGACGGGCGCTCGCTGAGCGCCATCGCGATCATGATCCGCTGCCGCATGCCGCCGGAGAGTTCGTGAGGATACAGGCCCAGGATGGTCTCCGGATCGTTGATCCGCACGAGGCGGAGGTATTCGAGGGCGTCGCCCCGCAGGGCCTGCCGGTCCACGGCGGGCGCCAGCTTACGGCCCTCGGGCACCGAGGGAAGCACCGGCTTCGCGAGCACGTCGCCAGGCTTCGGGACCTTGCGCTTCGAGTAGTCGAAGCCTTCCATGGCCGGTGCCAGGCCGGGAGACTTGCCGGTCTCCCGCAATCGTCGGATGCGGACGGCCTCGGCGAGCTGGTCGAAGACACGGAACGCGGGGTTCAGCGAGTTGATGGGCTCCTGGAAGATCATGCTGATCCCGGTCCCTCGGACCAAGGGCAGCTTCCACTTGGGGACTTTCAAGATGTCCATGCCGCGGAAGAGGATCTTCCCGGAAGGGATTCGCGCGGGCGGTTCGGGCAGGAGGCGAGGGATGGCATGGGCCAGCGTGCTCTTCCCGCACCCGGTCTCCCCCACGATCCCTACCACACGTCCCGGATCGATGCGGAAGGAGACCTCCTTGACCGCGTGGAACGTGCCCGCGCCGACCTCGTAGTCGATGCTGAGGTCCTCGACCACGAGGAGGGGTTCCGGCATGGGTTTACGCCTCCGGCGCGGCGGGCGTCGCGGCTGCCGTCGTCGAGGCCTCGGCCTGGGCCAGGGCGCGCCGGCTTCGCGGATCGAGAATGTCGCGGAGGCCGTCGCCGAGCAGGCTGAACGCCACGACGGTGATGAAGACCGCGAGTCCAGGGAAGATCACCATCCACGGGTAGATGAGCAGGTAGTCCCCGTACGCGGAGATCATGTTCCCCCATTCAGGAACGTCGGGAGGGACGCCGATGCCGATGTAGGATATCGTGGAGAAGACGACCAGGACCGTGCCGACGTCCATGGTTAAGTAGACCACGAGGGGCTCGAGGATATTCCGGAACACGTGGCGGAACAGGATCCGCCACTCGGAGACACCTGCGGCCCGTGCCGCGACGACGTAGGGCTGGTGCTTCACCGCGAGCACCTCCCCCCGCGTGAGCCGGATGTAATACGGCCACCAGGTGAGCAGGATGGCGAGGATGCAGGGCACCGTCCCGCGGCCCAGGGTCGCCGCGATGGCGAGGGCGAGGACGAGGGACGGGAAGGCGAGGAACACGTCGGTCACGCGCATGATGGTCAGGGAGACCGCGGCCCCGACCGTGCCCGGGCGATCCCAGAACCCCGCGATGAGGCCGAGGCCCCCGCCCACTGCGAGGGAGAAGCCGGCAATCAGGAAGCCAATCGCCAGGTCGAGGGGCAGGGCCGCAAGGACGCGGGAGAACACGTCGCGTCCCGCGCGGTCCGTGCCGAACCAGTGTTCCACGGAGGGCGGCTGGGCGCAGAAGGTCCGGTTTCCCACGACGGGGCAGGGGAGGAGGTCGTTGGGCCCGTACGGCGTCATCTGGACGGGGTAGCCCAGGGCCGTCGTAATCGGGGGCACGACCGCGACCAGGAGGGCTGCGAGGGAGATGAGGACGACGAGGACGAAGCCGACCAGGGTGAGCGGGTTCGCCCGCATGACCTTATAGAAGCCGAGGCTGCCCGAGCGCAACCAACGCCCGAACGCCTTCGCGCGGGCGATAGGTGTCGTGGAGG
Source organism: Thermoplasmata archaeon (assembly GCA_013329855.1). Lineage (GTDB taxonomy): Archaea > Thermoplasmatota > Thermoplasmata > RBG-16-68-12 > RBG-16-68-12 > RBG-16-68-12 > RBG-16-68-12 sp8695u. The sequence goes on from DUJI01000269.1 coordinate 2,346, forward strand.
CTCCCGCCTTGACTGTCCGCCCCTGCGCGTCCATCAACGCCACTCCACGCGTGGATCCAGCACGCCGTAGACGAAGTCCGCGATGAGGTTCGCGACGACGACTCCGATGGCGAAGAAGATGACGGCCCCGATCGTGCCGTTGAAGTTGTACTTCGTGATCGCCTCGTAGGCGTAGCTTCCGAGTCCAGGCCAGAGGAAGATCTCCTCAATCACGACGAGGGTCGACAGGATGCCGCCCATGGTCGTCCCGATCACGGTCACGGTCGAGATGAGCGAGTTGCGGAGCGCGTGCTTGTACAGCACGAAGAAGTCGGAGATGCCTTTCATCCGCGCGGTCTTCACGTAGTCCATGGGCAGGACCTCGAGCATGGAGCCGCGAGTCATCCGGGTCGCGATGCCCATGTTCACGAACGCGAGGGCCGAGGCGGGCAGGATGAGGTGAGCGATCGCGTCGACGACGCCCGAGAAGTTCAGGGCGACCAGCGCGTCGAGGACGGACATGTGGAACGGCTGCGGGAAGGGCGGGACGGTGGACGTGAAGGCCCCGTTGCGGGGCAGGCCGAGCAGGGGGCCAACCGCGATGGAGAGCACGGCGGCGGCCAGGTACGTCGGCGTCGCCCATCCGCTCAGGTAGAAGGTGCGGACGATGTGGTCCAGCCACCGGCCGCTGTTGCTCGCGGCGATCACACCGAGCGGGATGCCGATGACGACCATCAGGACGAGGGCGGCGAGGACCAGTTCCAGCGTCTGCGGGAACGCCGCGAGGATGGAAGGCAGCACGGGCACGCCGCGCGGACTCGCACCCCATTCCCCCACCACGAGCTTCCCGAGGTAGCTCGCATACTGGTTGAAGATGGGCTTGTCCAGGTCGTTGTTCACGATGCACTGCTGGATGGTCGACTGGGTGGCCCGGGGACCGGACCACACGTTGCAGGGGTTCGGGACCGCGAGGTGGGTGAAGATGAACGTGATCGTCACGACGCCGAGGAGAACCGGCAGGAGCGTCAGGAGACGCTTACCGACGAAAACGATGAGGTCCCCCCGACTCCTCCCCACCCAGGATCCATCTCCTCGAGCATCACGGTCCTCTTCCGTCTGAGGGGTTCCGTGGAGCCCAGTCACCCCCAGGGGGCACCGAGTCGCTCGACCGCCCGGCATCCGCCCCGTGCGTCATAAAGCTACTCGCGAACCCTCCTCCGAGGGGGCAGCACGGAGAAGCGCGGTTGGACCGCGCCCTCCCAACCCCGCGCGACCGTCCGTTGCGTGAGCGGGGGTCCGCAAAGCTCAAAGGCGGTCGGTTCCATGGCCGAACCGGGAGGGACCGCATGTCAGAGCGGAGCGCTGTGGCGCTGCTTTCCTCCGCATTGATTCTGGCGTCCTTCGTGGCGCTCGGGGTGCCTGCGGCAGGGAGTCACTGGTGCGCCCCGTCCTCCGTGACGCTGTCTCCCGGGTCCGGCTCTGCGGGGGCCAGTGCCCTCCTGGCCTACGAACTCCATAACGGGATTTCGGATACCCTAGAGGTGGACGACTTCTACGTGACCTACAGCTGGAACAGCACGACGAGCACCGACCTCGGGTCCGCGATCCTCTCGGGCTATGCATCCAAGACCTTCAGCGAGACCGTGGTCCTGCCTGCGGCCCCAGGACAGGCGTCCATTCTCGTCGAGGTGCGGGGGTATGCAAGCCCCGATTACGCGTCGTCCCTGTGCACCTACGGGCCCATGGAATTCCTGATCCTCGCGTCCAGCGCCCCGTCGGTGCTTGCGACGGCTTCGCCCAGTCGAGGGGACCCCCCTCTCGCCGTCCATCTCAACGCCACCGCGTCCGGGGGCACGTCGCCCTACCGGGCGTTCACGTGGAATCCCGGGGACGGCACGGCTTCGATCCTGGGTCAGAACGTCGTGCACACGTATCCGGTCTCCGGAATCTATCGCGCCCAAGTCGTCGTCACGGACAGCGCATTCCGGACGGCCGCCGCGAACGTCACGGTGACCGTGCTTGGGTTCCTTGCCACGAACGCGTCCGCGAGCGCGTCGCAAGGTGCCGCGCCCATGCGCATCTCGTTCGGATCCACGACGGTGGGTGGGACGCCGCCGTATCGCTACGCGTGGGACTTCGGAGACGGGGGTTCGTCCACCGAGCCCACGACGGACCACACCTATGCTGAACCGGGAGAGTACGACGTCATCCTCACGGTCCTGGACGCAGCGGGTCACTCCGCGACGAGCACGGTGCACGTGTCCGTCGTGCCGGGTCCGGCACCCCCCGGGGACCTGGGCACCTCGTTCTCCTGGCTCGCGGCGGGCATCGTGGTCGTTGCCGCGGTCGGCGGGGTGGCCGCGTTCCTCATCCCGCGCCGCAGGCGCACGCCGCCGCCACCCGCTCCCTGAGCGTCCCGTCCGCTCCTGGAGTCCGCCGAGGCTAAAGGCCTAAATAGATGGACCTATCTCGCCACCCAGCCGATTCTCATGTATCAACGGGTTCAGCGCGAGGACGTCGTCCGCATCCCGCCCGAGCGCCTGGGCGAGGGCATCGACACGGTGGCCAAGGAGCTCACCCGGACGACGCTCGAGGGGAAGGTCGGGGCGGACAAGACCCTGACCCTGGTCGCGAGCAACATCGAAGCGGTCGGGGAGGGCCGGATCGTCCATGGGGATGGCGCCGTGTACCAGCGCGTGAAGTACGACGCCCTCGTGTTCGCACCGCAGCTCCAGGAGGTCGTCGAGGGCACGGTCGTAGAGATCCTCAAGTTCGGCGCCTTCGTGCGCTTCGGCCCCCTGGACGGGCTCCTCCACATCTCCCAGGTCATGGACGACCGCGTGGACGTGGACGAAGAAGGGCAGCGGCTCATCGGGAAGGACACGAAGCGCGACCTGCGCGTGGGCGACCGCGTCCGCGTGCGGATCGTCGCGGTCTCCCTGAACGAGCGCGCGCCGCGGGAGTCCAAGATCGGACTCACGATGCGGCAGCCCGCCCTCGGGAAGCTCGAGTGGATCGAGGAGGACCGCGCCCGCGCGGAGGGCCGGACCAAGAAGGGCAGGCGAGGAGGCTGAACCGTTGGTCGTCAAGATCCCCAAGGCGTGCAAGAACTGCTCCGCGATCACGGACGACGACAAGTGCCCGCTCTGCGGCAACGAGACCTCCAAGGACTGGCAGGGCTACGTGATCATCGTGGACCACCCGCGCTCGGAGATCGCGAAGAAGATGGGCATCCAGGTCAACGGGAAGTTCGCCCTCCGTGTTCGCTGAGTTCTCGGACACCGCACTGAAGCTCCCTGAATCCCTCCGCGAGAATCTGAAGTGGCCCTTGGGCCCCCTCGTCCACGGTCCGGACGTCATCCCGGCCCTCGGCGACGCGAGCCCCGTGGTCACCGTGGGCGACTTCTGCACCCTGGACCGCATCGCGCGCGGCCGCACGCCGGACCTCTGCCTCGTGGACTTCAAGACGAAGCGGCAGGAGGACCCGGAACTCCGCGACGCGTTCGCGCGGATCCGGGCTCGTGTCATGCGCCTGAAGAACCCCGCGGCGACCATTGCCGCGGACGCCTGGAGCGTCCTGTCCGAAGCCTTTAAATCAGAGGAGCGGGTACGCGTCGAAGTCCAGGGAGAAGAGGACCTCTTGGCCCTGGTCTGCATCGCCCTCGCGCCCGAGACCGCCGCGGTCCTTTACGGGATGCCCGGTCAGGGGGTCGTCGTGGTGCGCGCGGACCGTGCCGCGAAGTCGCGGGTCCTGGACATCCTGAGACGCATGGAACGGTAGGATCCCATGGAACTCCAAGTCGTCGCCAAGAAGGAGAACCCGCTCCTGAAGCGGACGGAGATCACCTTCAAGGCCGTCCACAAGGCGGAGCCCACGCCCACGCGAGACGCGATCCGCTCCGAACTCGCGAAGCAGCTCAAGGCCTCCAAGGAGGCCGTCATCGTGGACCGATCGGTCTCCTCGTTCGGACGGTTCGAGACCCTCGGCTACGCGAAAGTCTACAAGTCCAAGGAGGAGGCGTTGTCCGTCGAGCGCTCCCACATCCTCGTCCGGAACAAGCTCAAGGAGGCCGAGGCGAAGAAGAAGGAGGGCGAGAAGGTCGAGAAACCGGCTCCGGCCGCGAAGCCCGCGCCCAAGGCGGAGGGGAAGCCCGAGGCGCCCAAGGCGGAGCCGCAGCCGGAACCCAAGGCGGAGCG
>DUJI01000121.1 GCA_013329855.1 Thermoplasmata archaeon
CCTCCTCAACGCCCGGTTCACCGACGGACGGTGCAGGAAGGATGAGCTCTGGAGATGGACGAGATCCGGCCCGAATGCCTCGATCTCCCGCGCGATGCGATGGGGCGACGCCCGTGCGTCGAGGTTGCGCGATATCTCGACCCCATCCCAACGCGCCACGCCCGGAGCCAATCCATCGGCGTAGGTGAGGACTCGCACCGCCACCCGCGCATCGCGGGCAAGATGGGTGGTCAGGTCCGCCGAGTAGTCGCCGATCCCACACCGGCGCGGCGGGAACGAGGTGATCCACAGGATTCGCATCAACAGACCTCAGTTGTGGCGCCAGTACGTGCGCCTGACGTTCACTCGCCAAGGCGAAGCGGAGTGCCCTTGCGTGAACCCATGCGGTGGGCTTGCATCCGCGCCCCGTGGGCTCGCCAGAGTCAGGAGGATGGACCGTCCACCATGTAGACTTGGATGTTGCCCGTGTCGAAGATGACTCCCGCGTTCCTCTCATGGATGACGGCTTGGATTGCGTTCATGTCGTAGAAGCCCCCCCTCGAAGGGTTACCGTACTCGAGGAAGTCTTGGTTGAGGACAATGAACGTGCGGGTCGCATTCCCGGGGAGCACGTCTAGGGTCAACGTGGTGAGCCCGGACAACGGGTACGGTGCTCGACCGCTATCCTCGAAGTATCGGAGGGTGCCGAAGTCCATGTACACGGAGGAACCGCTGGGCGCAGCCAGTAGGAATCTCTGACTCGAGAGTGCGCTCTCCGTAATGTGGGTGGCCATGGACGGGACGTCCCCGTACAGGAACCTCGCGTCGTTGTTGGTCAGGTAAGTCGAGGATCCGAGAAACGCCAAGCACACGAAGAGGACCAGGACGACCGCGGCCGCTCTCTGGCGGCGTCTCCCCAGCCGGGACAGTCCCACGACGGCGTGCGCCCCCAGGAACACGAGCGGAATGGCGAGGTAGAGGAGGAACCGTGAGGATTGGGTTGCGTAGCTTCCCCCGACCATCTCCAGGACGGGCATGACCGCGAACGCGGCCGTGAGCAGGACGAGGAAGTGGCGCTCCCCAACGCGGATGCCTCGCTTGCATAAGAGCGCGTACCCGACTAAGAAGAACATCAGCGCAACCGCGGACGGGGCGATGGCGCTCTCGATCGCATAGGGAGGCATCGTCTGGAGCCGTATGGTGGGGGCCGTCGCCAGCGGGGCCGAGTACACGGGGAGGAAGAGCGTCTGGACGAAGAGATCGAAGGAGGCCAGCGCGATGAATGCCAAGTACGTCCCGTACGCGATGATGTAGGACAAGGCCGGGATGGCATTGGAGCCGGGCTGGGTACTTCCCTTTCCACGAAGGGCGAGGTAGGCGAACCGGATGAGGAGGACCAGGGCGAGGACGAGGGCATTGATGGGGTGCGAGAAGAACGCCGCCATCGCCGCCACCCAGAAAACGAGGAGCCAACGGAGATCGCTGCCCACACGAAGCCGAAGGACGGCATAGATCGCCAAGAGGACGAAGGGGAAGCCATAGAGCGCGGCATTGTAGTGGGTCGAGAGGAATCCGAAGACGGTGAATGTCATCAGGAGCGCCGCGAGGAGGCCCACCCGGCGGCCTGCCATTTCCCGGCCAATCAGGTACGAAACGGGGACCATGACAAGTTGTGCCGAGATGCCGAGCGCACCGAACAGTGACATGGGCGCGCCCAGGACACTTGTGCCCGCATAGCTGAAGATGGCAAAACCGGGGAAGTAGGTGTAGTGCCCCAGGGTTCCCGGAACGTAGCCAGAGGCTGAGATACCGAGGACACTTCCGAACTGGTAGAAGGCGTCGGATGCGTATACGTACGGGTTTAGGTAGAAGAAGTAGTACTTCACCAGGATTGAGAGCAGAAACACCTGGGCGAGGATTCCGCCTGCGTGGTTGTCTCCCGAGATGATGATGTTGGCGGCGAGGATCCCGGCGCCTGCCGCCACCAGGAGGTAGAATAGGAGGGGTGCAGTGTACAGGGACCCGGCCAGGGCCCAGAACCCGAGAGCGAACAGGACGAAGAAGAGGGCGCCGAGTCCCAAGAAGTAGCGTCCGGCCGTTGCCGCGGTTGGGTCGTGTGCAATTGCGATGGGACCCATGGCGCGCCTCGCCAAGCGAACGTTGCCCCTCTGCAAGGTCTGGACGGCGCGCGCCACGTCTCCCTTCGACGACGCCGCGCTCGCCCGAGCGAGCGTCCTAGCGTAGAAGCGCGTGTCCACGCCGAGGTCCTTTGCCCGGCGGAGCAGGTCTCTCGCTTCCGCCAAGAGAGCATCCAGCTTCGGGTTCGTCACCGACTTGGAGAGGGAGCTGGGCTGAGGTTCGAGATTGGACTGCGGTGGATTGGCGGCACCGCCCTCGGTCGTGATGCGGGACTCCCGGGATGTCGCTTCCTCTCCTCGGACCGGCGGGCCCGTATCCTCCTCGCTGGGGGCGTACGTTTTGGCCGCGCCCCATCTCGCGGAGAGGAAGATACCCAAGGTAGCGCCTGCCACGGATTCGAGGAGGAAGAAGTTCATCGTCGAAGGTCCCTGAAGGACTCTCCATGCCAGGACGAGCGTGGCGGCGAGGCCGACCTGGTAGGTCCCTCGGGTGATCAGTATCTGCCAGAGGCGCGGTGCACGAATGCGCGCAATGGCTCGAGAGACGAGGGAAGCAACCCCCCCTCGTGCTGCAGTCCGTGCGACAGGACCTTTCCTAGGGAGCGCCAGGTTCCTCACCAGTACCGATTGCCAGCAATCATGAAAGGAGTCATGGTCAACGAAGCGATGGAGATGTGACGGTCGGTCGACGGAGTCTTCCGCGACGGGATGAAGCGCTCTCGTTCCCGAGAATCCGGATTCGGTGATGCCCGCGGGCCTATTCGTCTCGGTGATGGGGGCTAGCTTCCGGCGCGCATCTCAATGAGTCGTCGATACAGCCGCTCGTATCGTTCGGCGGCGACGGACCACGAATACTGTCTCTCCACTCGAGCACGCCCGCGTCTAGCCAGCCCGTCCGCGACTTCGGGATTCTCTAGGACGCCCCGAATTGCGTCGGCCAAGCCAAGCGGACTCGCGTCATGGACAAGTAATCCCGCGTCACCCAGCACCTCACGATTCACGGCCGTGTCCAAGGCGACGACGGGAGTACCGCACGCCATGGACTCCACTGCCGCGAATCCGAATCCTTCGTCCAGGCTCGCGGAGACGAACACATCGGCGGACGAATATGCCTGGCGCAACTGGTCATCGGACAATTTCTCGAATCGTCGGACCTTCCCACGGAGGGCAGGGCCCGCGGCCATCCGATCGATGCGTTCTTCAAGCGGTCCCCGTCCCACGATTGCGAGCTGCACGTCCCCGGCGCTGGCGACGAGGTGCTCGAACGCTTGGACGAGCGCGAGCACGTTCTTCCGGGCGGTCAAAGGACCCACATACAAAACCGTTCGGCGATCCGTCCTGTGCATGGGCTCGAAAGGGATCTTCTCGGGGTAAAACGTGCTCGCCTCAATTCCGTGCGGGATAACCTGGAGCTTGGCCCGCGGAACGCCGAAACGCCGTGTCATCTGGGCCGCGGCGGCTTCCGAGGGGACGGCAACGGCGTCGGCTCTCCGGTACGTGTAGGACCCGTAGGAGTTGCCGAAGGGGACGGTCAAGAGATCGGGGATCTCCCGTATCCGCTCCACGTGGTGACCGAACGCGAGGACTGGGCGAATCCTTCGCAGGGCGTCAACGACAAGGAGCGGCACGGTCGCGTGGACTAGGTCCGTGTCCCTCATCAGAGGGGTCGCCTTTGCGAGTCGTGAGCCGAACGAGAGGAGTCCGGCCTGACCGAGGCTCGCCAAGGCGCCGAACGAGTTCCTAAGGCTTCGCAGGCGACAAATCTCGACGCCCGCCATGGATTCCTCGGTTCCGTCATCCGCCGCCGGAATCACGACTCGAACCGCGATTCCGCGGTGAAGGAGCGCTCGAACCAGCTCCGTCGAGTACCGTCGGACGCCCGGCTGCGCAGCCCGCTCGGGATGTAGGAACGCCGAAGTCACTAGGGTTACATGCATGATCAGCCAGCGACCGCGGCGAGAATGGACGTGTAGAAGGCGAGATGCCTTCTGGCCACGGCGTCCCAGGTGTACACGCCGGCCAGGCGACGTGCACCCGCGGTCACGGTGTCGTAGAGCTCTTGGGCGTCGGTAAGAGCCACTACCGCTTCGGTGACCGCCGAAGGATTCGGCTCGCACAACAGGGCATTCTTGCGGTCTGTGAGGAAGCGGGGCGTGTCGCCGACCTTGGTGGCAACAACGGCCTTGCCCAAGGCAAGGGCTTCCAGGAGTGCGTTGGATGGGATGTTCTCCACCGGAGAGAGGAAGAGCACGACATGGATCGACCTGAGGGTCTCGAGAACCTCGGTTCGAGGTCGCTCGCCCCACAAAGTGCAGTTCCTCAGGTTCGCGTTGGCAATCATGGCCCGCGAAGGGCCGTCCCCCAAGATGTCGAACCGCATGCTGGGCCGTTGTTCGTTCAACATCCGGACCGTCTCGACCAGGATTCGGACGCCCTTGTCCTCCACGAGCCGAGCGACGAACCCCACCCTCACCTCGGGGGCCAGCGGTTCCGTCGCCGTCTCTGGAGGCGCTTCCACGCCGTTGGGAATCGGTTCAATGACCGCGCGGTCGATCCCCTGCCCAGCCATCGCGTCGGCCAGGGAATCCGAGTTGACGTGGACGCCATCGCTCCGGGTGCACACGGCCTTCCCGAGCCGGACGTTGAAACGATACCGGAGTCGTGCCCAAGCGCCCGAAGGCTCGGCGTACAGCCACGGCCAAGTGTTCCGCTCCGAATAGACGAACGCACCCGAGCTCCGCCTCCGCCCCATCAGGAGGATCGGCAACGCGACGTACTTGCTGGACATGTACGTGACGTCGAAGCGGAGGCTGCGGCGCAGCCCGGCGTATGCGGCCGCCATCGCGACGATGGCGAAGATCAAGCGGATGAGGAGGAGCACGCCCTCGGTACTGATGTCGAGTTCATCTGGGATCGGATAGCGACGGAGCTCGGTCACGGCCGCGTAGTGGAACTTCGGTTCCACGGAGGTCTGGGCGTCCAGGGGGCGTATCGGCGCGGGACACACGACGTGGACATCGTGGTCCCGTGACATCGCCCGCGCGAGCTCGAAGACGCTCTTCTGGATTCCTCCGCGCTCGGAGCCCACCGACAGCCAGGGGGTCCCCACGAAGCATATGCGGAGCCTACGCGGATTGTCTGGGATACATCTCCCTCCGGCTTCTTGGGGCGCGCCATCGACCGGATGGTGGCGTTGGCCATCGAGTCCTCGGTGACGGAGTGGTTTCCTCCGCGTTTCCTACGAACCGGCCCGGCGATACAAGTCCACGACTTGGTCTGCGATTCTTGGCCAGCCCAGCTCCTCCAGCACAAACCGACGCCCATTTCGGACGGTTTCCGCAACGGATTCCCCGTCGTCTAGGACGTGAGCTAGTGCCGCATCGAGAGCCTCGACGTCTCCATAGGGAACGATGAATCCGGCCTTGGCGTCACGCAGGAGGCCCCCGCATCCCGACCCATCGGCCACAATCACCGGGGTACCGCATAGCAAAGCTTCGAAGGGAACGAGACCGAACGGCTCGTAGGAGGTCGGATAGACGATGACTCGGGAGTCGACGAACGCCCCCAAACGATCACGGCCCGTGAGGAGGCCCGGCAGCACCGTGGCGTCACCGACTCCCAACCGTCTCACGAGCAGTTCCAGCGCCCGACGGTAGCCATCGTCCGGCCCCGCCACGACGAGTGCCACATCGTTCCGCTTCTGGGCAACCCGCTGAAAGGCCTGAGCGAGGTAGTCCAGCCCCTTCCGGGCGTTGAGGCGCCCGAGGTAGGTGATCAGGATCTTGCCCTCCAGCCCGAGCCGTCGGGCGAACGACCCCGGCGGGGGTAGATCCTGGTACTGCTGCGCATCAATGCCGTTGGGGA
>DUJI01000190.1 GCA_013329855.1 Thermoplasmata archaeon
CGCCGGTCACGGGAAGCTTCAGGTCCTGCTTCGGGTCGCGGGCCGCGAGGACGAAGGACTTGGGCGCCTTCCGGATCGCGTCTTTCACGAGGGACTCGGGCAGCTTCACGAGCTCCTTCCGCGCTTCGGTCTGGGCGCCGGCGTCCTTGAGCAGCTTCCGAACGCTCGCGCTGTGGACGAGCACACCGACCGACTCGAGGCACTCCACGCTCTTCGCGTGGATCGTGTCCTCCTCCGCCTTGTCCAGGAACCGCAGACCGAGAACCGCCAAGCGAAATCCCCCTGTCCTCCCCGCAGGGAAGTCGTGATGGGACTTCATGGCTGAGTAAAGGGTGCGAGGACTTGCGCATAGCGGGAAGGACGTGGTTTCGCAATGCCTGGGCTGACAGCGCTGCGCCTATTGGGAAAAGGAAGGTCGGAAAGAAAGGGGAGAAGGGTTCAGAGGATGTCCAGTTCCGGAACGATGGTCTCGCGTCAAAGAAGCATCACGACTCCTTGAGCGAGCGGCGCCGCTTCCCGGAGACCCGGCGGTCCGGATGGACGATCCGGTTCGGGTATCGGGAAGGCAGCACCTGGTGGCGCCGGAACAGTTCCTGGTCAAGCACACCGGGCAGCTTCTCACCTCCCTTATCCTGGTTCACACTGCAAACCCCGTCGATGGGGCCAAATGAGCGGAAGGAGACACTGGAGACCACCAAGGATCCCATCCCCTGGTTGGGGCAGGGAATCTACGGCCCTCGCCCCTATTTCAAGCCTTGTCATGCACCCTTCCGAATGGACAAACGGCCGCCCGGAAGGGCTATATGGATGCCGTTTTCCGGCCACCCGGTCCCGGGTAGCCCGACGCGGTCAGCGGGGCGGCCCCGGCTCGCGCTTCCGTTGGGACGTCCACACGAGGACGATCCAAGCCGCGCCCGCGATGCCGGAGACCGCGACGAGGGCCCCGATTCCGACCACGTCGAGCGTCGATCCGGATGGGTGCCCGCCGGGCCCTCCGCTGCCCGAGGCCTCCACGGAAACATAGACGAGCCCCGCCCCAGCTCTCGCGGGCGGGGCGTTCGCCGGCCTCTGGTTGACCCAAGCATTGGTCGTGTAGTCATAGGACCACGTGGCGTTCCCAGCGTCCCGCCCGCGGCCGAACAGGATCAGGCGGTCGGCCTGGGTGTCGTACACCAGGGAAAGGTCCACGCCGGCCGGGGGATTCGAGACGGGGCGGCGGTTCGTCCAGGTGTTGGTTCGGTAGTCGTAGGACCACGTGTCGTTGGCGACCGTGCAGCCCGGCCACAGGTCCTGGCCGTTCGTGCAACACCCGAAGAGGGGGGTCCGGTCCGCCTTCGAATCATAGGCCATTCCGGCGCCGTACCGGATCGGGGGCGAGACCGCCGGAGCCCGGTCGGTCCATCGGTCATTCGCGTAGTCGTACGACCACGTGCGGTTGCTGCCGATGTCGTAGTAATGGGGTGTGATGGATCCCCCGCCGAAGTAGAGGACCCGGTCGGCCGCCGCGTCGTACACGAGCCCGAAGTCGTGGCCATAGCCTGGATTGGATGCGGGATGCATCCGGGTCCACGTGTTCGCATCGGGGTCGTAGGCCCAGGTCTGGTTGGGGAGGCCGAAGGGGACTTGAACGGCGCCGAAGAGGATGACCCGGTTCGCCACGGAGTCGTACACCATGGACGCGGTCCCGAAGCACACGCCGCAATCCGGCCCGCTCAGGTCGGGGTGCGTCGCCGGGCTCCGGTTGGTCCAGCGGTTCGTCGCCGGGTCGTAGGACCACGTGTCGTTCAATGCGCCCCCCAGGCCCGCGCCGTCCCACCCACCGAACAGGATGACCCGCCCCGTCCGGGTGTCCGATGCGAGCAGCGAACGATACCGCGGCGACGGCGCGGCGGGAGGACGGAGGTCCACCCACGCGTTGGCCAGGGCGGTAGTATGGAGCGCCGCGCCCGCGGTGACCGTGACATTCACCCCCCCGATGCCAACATTGCCCGCGGGGTCCGTCGCCCGGGCCAGGATGAGGTTGGACCCGGTCTGGAGGGGGGGGCTGGCGGACCACGACGTCGTGCCGGTCGCGGGGGTCCACGTCCCGTTGTTGACGCTCACCTCGACCTGTTGGACTCCCACGTCGTCCCAGGCGGTACCCTGGGCCGTGATGACCGTGGACGTGAGGGTCGCACCCTCGATCGGGGAGGTGAACACCACGACCGGATTCGTGAAGTCGTGCGCGCTGATGCTCACCTCCGAGGATCGGGGGCTTTCGCCCAGGGCATTGACCGCGCTCACCTCATAGTAGTACGTCGCCCCGGTCGTCACGTTCGTGTCCGCATACGACAGCGTGTTCCCCAAAGTGGCGAGGATGGTCTCACTCTCAGAGGTCGTCCCGCGGTACATGCGGTACCCCGTGATCGAGTACCCGCCGTCGCTGGCCGGCGGCTGCCACGTGAGCGTGATCCGGTCCGAGCCAGTCGGCAGGGGCTCGACCGCGGCATGGAGGCTGAGCGGAGCGGAGGGCGCCGACAGCGCGACGGCGCCGTATGTGTAGGCCCACGTGTCGTTTAGCGGCGTGGATCCGTAGCCTCCGAACACGATGGTGGATCCTGGAGAGATGGTGTCTGTGTGAGGGGCCGTCGTCAGCCGGGGTGCCGCGGCCGCCGCGGGAGCGACGACGGTCAGGAGGAGGGCCAGCGCGAACGCGGCGACGTGGCGCAGAAGACTTCGGGATCTGCCACGAGCATGCGCCCCGGCCCATCCGGCTTCGGAATCGGGAGTCATGCGCATCCCTCGCCGCCGATTGACCATGCAGCTCGCCGTCGAAATAGATTATGGTCGGACCTTCGAACGGCGAGAAGGGACGGACCCTGGTCTACCGGGAGCGCGGCAACACGGCCCGCTCGACCTCTTCCTCGCCGACGTGCTCGAGCATGGCCTCGAGCTGGACGCGGACGAAGTCCATATCGCCAACCCAGAGGCCTTGGAGCTTGTCGCCCACGTGGGCGCCGTCGCGGTAGAACGAGTTCAGGATGAAGACCTCCTGGTCGCTCGGGAACACGTAGCTGTGGGCCAGTCGCGTCTTGGGCAGCGGTCGCTCGGGGAACCGGAAGGACACACGCACGTTGCGACCGAGGAGAGCGCCCACCTCGGGGAGGTCCTTCTTGTTGCCCTCGTTGAGCACGACGCGGACGACGCGCCGCGATCGGCTGAGGGCGTCGAACAGGAGGCGCAGGACCTCGGGGGCCACGGGGAAGGGGCAGACGCACAGGATCTGGTTCGTGCTCGAGAGGACGATTTCCCGCATCTTGCGGCCGATGCCCTCGGCGCCCTTGTAGATCCAGAGGTCCCCGTCCGTCTCCCGAACGCGGGGTGCCGCGGGCTCGCGGAGCGCGCCCACGAGTTCGGACGCCGCGCCCAGCTCGTCGGAGCGCGCCTGCCGTGCCTCCTCCGCGACGATGCGCGGGGCCCGGGCGCGGTATCGGTTGGGTCGCTCCTGGGAGACCTCGATCCATCCCTTGGTCTGGAGCGACTGGAGGATGCGGTAGACCGCGGGATACTGGACGTCGAGGAGGGCGCTCACCTGCTGGGCCGTGGACACGCCGTTGTGGAGCAGGGCGAGGTACGCCCGCGATTCCTTGCCCGTGAGGCCGAGGGCCTCCAAGGCGTTCGTCGCTTCCTCCTCGCGCACGGCGCGTCCAATGTCTCGCCCGACTTAAGGGTTTCCTGATGTTATCAGCGCGGCGATGATAGTGCCGGAGCGGGGGACATGGCCCGAAGTCATCCGGGTCGGGTCGCGACCTGAAAGGAGTCGCACGCCTCGGCTATAGAGTACTTACAGCGGTTCTTTCGGAATCCGGTTTCGCTGGAACGGCCCGAACCCAGCGGAGGGGAGACACCGATGCGCGTCCTCGTCACCTACGCGACCAAGAACGGCTCGACGACCGGGATTGCGGAGGCCGTCGGCGATGAGCTGAGGAAGAAGGGGCTCCAGGTCGACGTCGTCCCAGCGGTAGAGGTCCGCGACCTGACGCCGTACGACGCCGTGGTCTTGGGAAGCGCGATCTACATGGGCCGCTGGCAGAAGGACGCCCTGCGCTTCGGGAAGCGCCACGGGAGGGAGCTGCAGGCTCGGCCCGTCTGGCTCTTTGGCAGCGGTCCCCTGGACCGCTCTGCGGAGGAGCAAGAGATACCGCCCGTGGAGGGTGCTGCCGAGCTCATGGCCCGCATTGGGGCGCGTGGCCACGCGACCTTCGGAGGGCGTCTCACGGAAGAGGCCTCGGGCTTCATCGCGTCCAGCATGGTGAAGAACGGCAAGGGCGGAGACTTCCGCAACATGGATCGGATACGCGCCTGGGCGGGGACGATTGCCGCGGAGCTGCAGGGCCGCCCGCTCGTCGAGGCGCACTGAGGCACGAAGGAGGAACCTACCCCCCGGGTGACTTCATGCATGGTGGAGCCTCATGAGCGACATGACGGAACCGGGCGAACGGAGCCGTGACGGCTTGCTGCCCCGAGGCGCGCTCGTTGTCGCGGCATTCCTGGGCGCGGTGGTGGTCGCGGCGCTCGCGGTCCTGGGGCCGCTCGGGCTCGGCGTGATCCACTATCGCACGTCCCAATCTGGGATCTGGCAGACCATGGGAGTTGACGCGGTGAACCTCCTCCTCATTGTCCCCGTGCTCGTCATCGGCGGAATCCTAGTGCTGCTCAAGCGAGATGGAGCGAAGTACTTCCTCATCCTGGCTCCCGTGACGCTCTTCTCCTTGGCCCTCGAGGCCGGCATCGGCCAAGAGTGGGGCAACCCCGCGTACACGGGCAACGTGGAACGATACGCCTGGCTCTTCATCGTCGAGATCATCGTCGCGCTGGTCCTGCTCGTTGGGAGCCTGCCCATGTTCTCGGAGAGAGACGCACCGGAGTTCGGGAGGAAAGGCCTCCGGATCTACGTCACCTTCGTCACCCTGCTCCTCGTCCTCTTCACGGTCATGTGGCTCCAGGAGCTGGTCCAGGTGTCCACGACGGGCAACACGGCCTCGGGTTCCTACCTCAACGCGCCGGTCGCCTTCTGGATGGTCCGCTTCATGGACCTGGGCATCACGATTCCGCTCGGGTTCCTCGGGATGTACCTCCTCCTCACGCGCCCGGAGAAGGCCTATGCCCTGGTCCTCTTGTTCTTCGGATTCTTCGTGACCATGGGGACGTCCGTGACGGCGATGGGGCTCGTCATGTTCTTCAACCACGACCCCGAGGCCCAAGCGGGGGCCCTCGTCATCTTCCCCCTCCTGACCCTCATGGCCTGGGCGGGTCTTCTGTACCTCGTCAAGGACAAGCTGCCGTGGTCGCGGAGAGTCCGAGAGCTGCGCGCGCGAACGACGCCCGCCGCGGGGGTGAAGTAGGATGGCGACGCCCACGAGCCGGACGGCGCGTCGCTGGCCGTTCGCGCTCTTCGTCATCTTCCTCCTCGCGTACAACCTGTTCCGGGCCGGCCTATTCGCGATGACCCAGAACGGGACCGTGAAGCCGGAGCATCCGCTCGACCCCCTGGTGAATTCCGTCGTCGGGTACAGCGAACTGACCATCGGTCTCGTCGGGCTTGTCGCGATCCCGGCCCTCGTCCGGTCCCTGCGGTGGGGGGTCTGGATGACCGTGGCGATCAACG
>DUJI01000287.1 GCA_013329855.1 Thermoplasmata archaeon
CCCAAGATGCGCGGGACGTACTGGTCCCTCGCGGTGCTCGCCGCCTTGGGCCTCACGCGGGAGGACGCTCGCATCGCGAATGCCGTGGAGCACATGCTCCGGATTCACCTCATGCCCGACGGCGGATTCTCCCCTTGGGGGGCTCTGAGACCCAGCCATTTCTGCTCCACGGGCATCATGGTCCGGACCCTGCTCCAGCTGGGCTACACGGAGGACACGCGCACGTGGCGCGGGATCGACTGGCTCGTCGCCGCGCAGTTGCCGGATGGCGGATGGGAATGCCGGCCGCCGGGGCGCGGCACGCTGGATGCCTGGGAGGCTATGGCGGCATTCGCGGCCATCCCGCGGGCCCGGCGAACGCGCGACGTGAAGAGGGCCGTCCAAGGCGGTGCCGAATTCTTCCTTTCCCGGGGGCTGCTTCGCGAGGGCGCACCGTACCCGCGGTGGTCGCAGCTCCACTACCCCTGGCACTACTGGTACGACGTCCTCGTGGGCCTGGACTTCCTGACTGCCCTGGGGTACGGCAGCGATCCGCGGATGCAGGAGGCGCTCGACCTGCTGCGTTCCAAGCGCGGGCCCGACGGTCGGTGGAACCTCGAAGGGACCAGCGGCAACCTCCGGTTGGAATCCCCGGGGCGGCCGTCCAAGATGATCACCTTCCTCGCCCTCCGAGTCCTGGGGCGAGCGGGACGCGGACGATAGGCTTCGCCCCCTTCGGGCCATTGTCAATCCGAGGCTCGACCCGAACGAACCTTCATATCGCGCGAGGTCGCGTACGAGGGCATCAGAAGGGATCGGACAGCGGATGCTCGTCGGCTCCATCGTGCTGTGGCTCGCCGCCATCGGCATTGGGTTCGTCGTCCTCAACCAGGGCGCCAAGTTCCTCACGGACAACGCGGCCAAGCTCTCCCGCAAGATCGGGAGCAGCCGGTTCGTCATCGGCGCGCTCCTCGTCTCGACGCTCTCCGCGATGCCCGAGCTCCTCGTGAGCGGGGTGGCCGTGAAGGAGGGAAGTCCGGATCTCGCGCTGGGGAACGCGCTGGCCTCCAACGTGGTCACGATCGCCTTCGTCATCGGCCTCAGCGCGGTGGTGCGGCCCATCAAGGCGACCAGGGAGATCGTCCTGCGGGACGCGGTCTTCCTGGCCGTCGTGAGCCTGGTCGCCGCGACCCTCCTCCTGGACGGCGACTTCACGCCGTTCAAGGGCATCGCTCTGATCGCCTTGTTCGTGCCGTACACGTTGAACCTCTTGGTCTCCCAGAAGACGAGCCCGGAGGCGGAGATCGAGAACCGGATGGAGAGCATGCGGATCGAGATGGAGTTCACGGGCTGGATCTTCGGCCGCAAGGTCGAGGTCCGCGCGGGGCTCAAGTGGCTCGTCTTCGGCGTCTTGTGGTCCGTCATGGGCGCGGAGTTCCTCGTCCAGGGCGCCCTCGGCCTCTCCGAAGCCAGCGGCCTGAGCCCGTGGATCCTCGGTATCACCCTGGTCGCCCTGGCGACGTCCCTCCCGGACATCGCGGCCGCGTTCCACGCGACCCGCCAGGGCTACACGGACCTCGTCCTGGGGGAGGGGATCGGCGCCAGCGTCGTGACCACGCTCCTCACCCTGGGCATGATCGCCATCGTGAGCCCGGGGCCGCACAGCATCGCCATGCTCGCCCCGGTCCTCGTGGCCATGGTCCTCTCCTCCTTCCTGCTCCTCGCCCTCATGTTCGGCGAGTGGCGGATCAGCTCCCGCAGCGGCGCCGTCCTCGTGGCGAGCTACTTCGGGATGGTCGCGTTCAACCTCGTGTGGCTCCGGGCCGGCCTGCCGTGATCAGTAGACGGCACCGCACCGGACGCAGGTGAGCTTGCCGTCTCCGCGGGAGACGAGCTGTCCACCGCAGGCCGTGCAGAACTTCATCTCGGGCTTGAGCTGGCCCTGCTCGTCCCACTGGTGCTGGGGCCAGTTGCTCTGCGGCGGTGCCTGTCCCGGCCCTACGCCCGGCTGTTGGGGCCACCCGCCCGGGGGCGGGGCCTGCGGCGACGGCGGGGGCACGGCGCCTCCCTGGGGAGCCACCGGGGGCGGATAGGCTCCCGGCGGAGGGGCCTGGGGATGGGGCGGCAGGTGCTGCATCATCCGGAACTGCTCTTCCATGTAGGCCTGCTGGTCCACGCGGGTGACGGTCGTGTGCGCGATCCGGTCGAGGTACCGCTGCCGCGGGTCGCCCGGCGTGACCCAGCCGACGATCAGGTCGATCAGGATGAAGAGGGGGAAGACCTTGGAGATGTTCCGGACGAGGGCACGCGGAAGGTCCATCATCCCGTCCGTGGCCACCACATGGAGGGAGACGAGCTTCTTCCCGACGGTGCCTCCGATGGCCGCCTCGAAGAAGGCGGAGTAGAGCCACCAGATGACCCCGGTGAACAGGTTCCAGAGATACCAGGGCCAGCCGAACAAGAACAGGCCGAAGTTGACGATGAAGACGGCCACCGCGATGATGATCGCGTCGATGACGATCGCGATGAAGCGTCGGATCCAGTGCTCCTGCAACGCGGCGTTGTGGCCGATGAGGTCGATTGCGGTCGGCATGTCTCACGCTCCTTCGGGACGCGGGCATATCGGCCTGACATTCATAAAGATATTGAATGAAAAGTTGACCCGCGGAAACGGACGTCAGGCGGCCGGTCCGCCAGCTCCCTCGGACGGCGGCAGTTCCTCCTCCACGCGCGCGGACCGCCGGAGGAACTCGCCCGCGATCTCCTTCGTCGTGTAGACCGTCTTCCCGGCCTTCATGATCACGGCGCCCGCGGCGCGCGCAGCCTGTGTGTCGACCTCGAGGATCACGGGACTCTGGATGCGGACGCGCCCCGCCTCCATGGCGGCCTCGAACGTGGCGCTCAGGTGGACCATCTTGCGGTCCGAGGGACGCAGCCCCGCCTCCAGGAGGAGATGGGTCTCCTCCTCCGTCGTCGGGTAGAACAGCACGTCGGGGATGCCCTCCGTCGGCAGGTCGAGGTCGATGTCCACGGAGTGCCCGTACGTGGCGCGGATCTTCCCGTCCTCGAACTGGTAGCGCCCCTTGGGGTCCGTCTCGATAAGCCCGACCACGTGGTGGGGCCGGAGGAACTTGAACCGCTTGTTGCGGATCTGGACCGCCGTCAGGAAGTCGCGGAGGTCGACCCAGCCGTGGGTGTCCATCTCCAACCCGTATCGCTCGGGGAAGTGGCGGAGCACGCCGGCCATCGTTCGGCCTAGGGTCTCCACTTCCTCGTCGTTCAGGAGGAACTTGCCCTCGTCGCCGCAGAGCGGGCACACCTCGGCCCGGAAATACCCATGAGAACGGCACTCCTTCAGCATCGGGTCTCTCCCCCGGATTGGCTTGGTATTGGCCAGCGCGTTATGAACCTTTGTCCGCCCATTCGGGGAGGTCGGCCTCCCGGACCACGGTCAGACCCCGGGCGGCCAAGCGCGCCTCAAGGTCCCGCGACTCCGGCTTCCCCAGGCTCTTGCGGTGGATGTAGGCCATCCGCGCGGCGGGGGTCCGCTCCACGGCCTGGTCGAGGACCGCGTCGGACAGGCCCTCGAGGGCGTGCGTGGGGAGGAGATGACCGAACGCGATTCGCCTCGCGACCGCGACGTCCGTGTGCCGCGGCACGTAAT